>JAZGES010000299.1:0-7150 GCA_036478935.1 Thiotrichaceae bacterium | reverse complement strand
ACAATGGGCAAAAAGCCTCGGAACCTATCTTGAATAGGTATGATTTCAATTTCATCATTCATCCTAAAATCCTCAGTAGGACAGGGTGGAGTGCGCGGCTGTGGTGGTACAGGTCAAGACGTAACTGTGCGGAATGGTTATTCCCTTTCAAACAGTTACAACGCAGACATGTGCCATCACAGCTGTGCAATCTGTCCTGTAGCGATCTCACCCAAAGAGTGAAGTGAGAGAATGCACAATTTAAACATGGAATCATAGTCTTATATATTTCTTATAGCGGTCAACTGAGGAATTTAGGATTATGCAGAGAGCTTACAGGATCATAGAAAAAAAAGGTATAGAGGGAGTTAATATATTAACAATAACTATGATAGGTTTCCTATAAAAGCAACATGCTAGCGACAACTTTTACTAATACCTAGAATATATTTATTAACCACACCTATTTGTTGCGCCGTTTCGCTACCCAAAAACCCTGATATTTGCTGATCATTCAACGTTTGTTGCGCAACTTTTGTCATAGGCACTGACAATGGTAAGTAGGACCAATGCCACTTTTCTTCTTGATAGCCATGAGGCCTATTAGCAGTATAAGGTCGACAAAATCCATATTTTTCAGCATTGACTTCCAACCAATTAAATAACTTTAAGCCTTTGCCTGATTCAAACCATTTGTTAGAAAATGAATTCAAATCAATATCTGTGCCCCAATGATGACGTGAAGTACCTGGCATTGCACTGTATTGCAATATTTTTAGAGATTTATCAACAGGATTTCTAATATCTCTGGCAACATTAGTGCCGTCAGATAGCTTTCGTTTACCTAACCACTTACGTTCCCAAATTCTCTTTTGATAGCTGAAGTTGCGTGTAGCAGAACGAATAGTGAGTTTCACACCAGACTTCTTTGCAGCAGCTTGCATTTTAATGAAGGCATTCAACGCTTCTTCACGTATATATAACCCCGTCCGATCAGTATATTTTTTAGGGATTTTCACAAAAAGTGCTGTCTTAGCAGGATTAAACTTCCCCATCAAATAGTGAGTCGTATAGGGTGAAGATTGATGATTTTGTGAATTCTTTACACTTGACCCAGATTCAGGATGTATCGCCAGTGAAGCATCACCCGCTTTGCAAGCAGGTAACAACAGAACCGTAATAATAAGCGTAAGTAATTTTTTAGAAGGTATTGTCATGAATGTAACTATCTATTAATGAAATATTAGAAAGCATAGATTGCCACATTCATGAATTAATGAACAATGTTAATGAGCAGTACACAAAATAAGGCTCACCGAAATAAATACGGGAAGCTAAAGTAGCTTCCCGTAGATAACATCACCCAAAGGTGATAATACTTAATTGCACAAGCTATTCCACCCTTATTGAACTATGGCTTGTTTCACAAACAACTCAGAAATTAACAGCTTTGCGTTGGTAGCAACTTCAGCATTTAGAAAGCCATCAGCTGCTGTAGGGAACTGAGTATTCGCTCCTTTCGTCATATAGTAGGCCTTATAGATAACGGTAACATCACCTACAGCACTGCTGCCATCAAATCGAACAGTATAACTTTCTTGCTCATTAGGTGATAAAGAGGTGGCGACCACCTTTTTAGAATCAATACCAGGGCGAATAACCTCTGTATTAGTAGGATCAGTAGATATCAATTGATAGCCATAGATTCTTGTGAAGTGATCAGTACCTGCAGCATCATCGACAATTTTTCTTGCCTTTATTTGCCCTTGATATCTCCAAACTGAAGTAGCCCCTGTTGTAATTTCAGTAGGTGTTGCACCTCCTAGCGGTGGTGGAAAACCTGCCGGAGAAGGAGAAGTAAAGGTAACAACACTAGAACCAAAGGTTTGTGAGTTGACTGCAGAACCATCTAAGTCATCAGTTTGCCCCGTGAATGTAACCTTATCACCTGTAGCTGGTTTGTTACGAATAACAATATCACTGCCTTCAACCGTCTCATTAGGTAGTGTAGCTAACTTATGTGTTACATCTTCAAAGGTGGAATTCCCTGTTGCCGATAATAGAGGAAGCTTCGTTCCTGCGGAATCTGTTGCAATAACTCGCATTAACGCACGGCGCATGGGCATCGTGCCAGGAAAGAAATGCCCCGTTTTATTTAATAGCGTGGTATCGACCACAATATCCGTACCATCCTTTGTTGCACTTAATGATGAGTCAACTGCACTTATTAACTTACCTGGGCCGTAGTTGCCAATTTTAGTTGCCATAAAGGCGTGGTTATTTAGATACTTCTTACTAACCAAGCTGGTGGCAACCGCAGGATCAAAGTGAGGTGTTACGCCTTCTGTAAATAACTCATCAGGGCTATTCCATTTATGTAACACGGTTTTATTTGCAACTGTCTCCATATGGCACTTTACACATTTGGGAGACTTATCCGTGCTGCTATTATTCGTTTCACTGCCAAAGCCACTGTTAGCTTGCCAAATAGCACAGCCTGTATTGAAGTGAGAATTACCTAGTGCTGCGTGATCGGTGTCTTTTCTTCCTAATGCACACTGATGGCAACTCAAACATAGACCTTTACTTTGATCACCAAATTGATGATCTTCACCATTGTTTCCAGCATTGGTGAATGATGCTTTTACAAGATCACCCCTTACAACTGTATCAGTTGCGTTGTGATTGGTAAGACCTGTCACGCCAAAGGGACCGTAGTATGGGCCACCGGTATATTGATCCTGAACAATACTCTTAATGGTATGACGACCATCTGCTGTTTTATTAACATCAAAATCAGCTAGCAATTTTGGTGTGTTCCCATAGTCTGAATAAATCTCAGCACCCCCGAAACGGAAAAACGAGTTCATTTCTCTATTTTCACCGTCAGTAGAATAAGTAAGTGTGTCACCAGCAGAAAAACCGCTATTGGGTAATGTTTTCGCAAGTTTGTATTTTCCACCATCATCATTGTTAGTACTCAGCATTCTAACTGTCTCAATACTATGGCAATAGGCACAGTTCACACCTTCACGATTATGTGTATGCCCGATATGTAATGTAGATTTAAAGACCTTACCTTGATTATCAAAACCAACAACTGACGTAGCAAGTGCTGGATCAAAGTTTGGCCCAGCCAAGTTTGACTCATTCGCTGCTTTTAATGTCGCCAGTTTTTCTTTAGTAAGAGTGTCTCCACCGAGGTCTAGCTCTTCCAGAGTAATCTTGACGTCTTTTGAATACCAAGCGGCAGGGGCATGACATTTCACACAAAACTTTACCCGACCTTCAAACTTTTTTTGGTTAGCTGTTTTATTAGCAGGGTCAGCAGGTGTACTGGTAAGTGCTAATTGATTGATACGGGCGCGCACTACATTTTGGAATTGTCCCTGAAAAATGCCCCCTTTCCATGCCACACTGTGACCTGATTGTGCCCATGTATCATAAAGATCATTATGACAATGCTGACATTTCTCTTTCGCACTATCAAAAACGGTATGCTGGTAACCTGTACCTGCAATTACTTCGGCTTCAGCCGCTGATGCTTTTGCGTTACGTGGATTTGGATCGGCAATAGTGGATGTACTATCATTATTGTGACAACTACTGAGTGAAAATATCAACAACAGACTTGTTGTGATTAGCTTAATGGCTTTATGTTGCAGAGTCCTCCAAGACGATGATAAACAGCTAGTAGAGGTCATTAAGTTTTATGAGCATGTCAATTCGATGGCGTGTACAACGGTATGAGAATAAGCGTTGTTCAGTGAACTAATGCACTAACCATCTGTAAGGCGGTATTAGAATGATGTGGACTAATGAGTGCTTTGTTAGCACTTTCCTACCGAATATTGTTCTCCAAGCATATTTAGATATAGGGCTTAAAGTGTGTACTAATAAGAAACTTGTAGATTATGAACTAGCAAGATAATTGAGTCCTATTAACCAAGGGCATAAACACGGGGATGTGAGTATTGAATCGCCACACCAATTAAACTTGATCTCAATCAAGTTTTTAGACTATCACTATCAAAAATAATTGTCTATAAAAAACAAAATACTCCATATTAATACAATGAATTACTGGGAGTTTCGATTAATTACGGGTTGAATTGCTGTGAGATAGGTGTTTATCAGGCTTTTGATAGAAGGTTAGCAATGGTCGCAGCCATTGTTTATTTTTATAGCGAAGAAATGACAGATTCTAGCCTCGGGAAAACGCATCAAGAATTAATAAGGTCATCCTAAGCTTATCATTAGATAAACGCCCTCAGACCGAGGACGCTTGAATGGGTAACCTACTACATTCCTAACATTTTTCTTTTCAAGCTTTGCTGTACTGGCTGGTTTGATAACCAAATGCCAAACAATGCTTTCTTAAATGCTGCTGAACGTATTGTTGCCACTTTAATTCCATTTCTGATCACATGAACGCCACTGCCCGGCATGTTGACAAAATCGTAAGTATCGCCCGGGCCAACTCCTTTATCGAAAGTCTTCAGCAAGGTATCAATTTGAGGCTTAATGGCACTGGTCTTTCCATTGGTCGACTTCTCAAAACCCTCTTGCGTAGCTTTTTTCATTTTCTCAGGACTTATCAATGAAGACTTAATGGTCAATCGTATGGCCATCGGGGAATCGTCAGCCATAATTTTTGCAGCATCTTTGCTTTTTTCTGTTAGATATAAGCTGCCGACGTATAAACTAATGAATAATTTCTTTCGTAGCCCTGCGCCATTTAACTGCATATTCTTCCCGCCATAGCTAAATGTATCGGGTATCGCTTTTCCCGCGTCTTTTGCTGAGGCAGTTACGGGTACTGTTAGTAGCATGGCTATGCTAAGTATGCTGAAAAACAGCGTGGTTACTTGTTTCATATCACTATCTCCTTTGGGTTGAACTCAATTCGCCATACTTTTCAAGGGTACCTCTAGATTCTAGATAAGAAGAGCCACCCTTTAAATTAAGAGGCGATTTTTAGTATACAACAAGTCAATAGAGCTAATGCATCCTTACGGTTATAATCATTAATTTATTTTATTGGTTTTTATTGATTAAGAGTACGCCCTCCATCGACAGGAATCACATGCCCAGTAGTATAACTGGCATCACGTATAAGAAATAAGATCGCTTTGGCAATATTTTCTGGTGTACCTTGTCGCTTTAATGCCGTTCTTGCTAACAATTCAGCTTGGGATTCATCATTGGCGTCATCCTCTGGCCACATAATTATCCCCGGAGCTATACCATTAACTCTAATCTCTGGCGCTAACTCTTTCGCTAAAGATTGTGTCAGCATAATAAGCCCTGCTTTGGCTGAACTGTAGACAGGATAGCCTTTTAACGGCCTTATACCGTGTATATCAACCATATTAATAATACAGCCTTGTCGGCTTTTTAATTCAGGGGCTACAGCTTGAGACAAAAAGAAAGGAGCTTTTAGATTAGAGCACTGTAGGTCATCCCATTGCTTTTCGGTGACCGACCCTACTTTTGTTGGATAAAAGCTTGAAGCATTGTTGATGAGTACATCCAGCTGACCTGTAAATGAGATGACTTGTGTAATTAGTTCATCAAAAGCTTCAACCTGGCATAAGTCTGCTTGTACGGTAAAGGCAGAATTAGGCCGTTCTGTGTTTAATTCAACTACCAACAATTTAGCATCTTCACTTGAGTTACGGTAATGAATAACAATGTCCGCACCGGCTTGATGTAATGTTTTAGCAACGACTGCACCAATGCGTCTAGCAGCACCTGTTAGTAGAACAGTTTTTCCTTGTAAGCTACTCATATAAACAACTCATATTTAAACCTAATACAAAATTTCAAAGTGGTATATTTATTTATATCAGCAAGTTAAGAACGACTGGTAAAGTACTCCAAAACCTCATCTTGATTACCGGTAAAGACAATTCGATCCTTTTTTTGGTCTAGCTGATAGTTGTACATAGGGTCATAGTAATCAACTAGTAAGCTAGTCACCCATGAGATATGTGATTCAGGTGACCCCGTTTTTTCATGTTGATCTAATGAATCAACCGCTATTTTCCGGAGTGTCTTATGACGCTCACCTCCTAAGCGTTTTTGTATTCTATCTAAACTGTTGAGCAATGCTTCCCTAAAGTATTGAAAGCCAGCTTCCTCGCCATAATGGTTCTGAAAGTCTTCCAACATATCTATAGCGTATTCCTGCATGCTGGTTTGAAGTCGCTCTTCTTTACTGATCTTTAGTAGAATAATCGGAGATTTAGCCATTTTTTCATTTAGTAATATGGGTAGATGAACACCACCAATATTTCTACCTTCATCCTCAAGCAGCAGTGTTTTATAACCTGCTTGCTCATGTTTAAGCTGTTGCACAGACATTGTATTTTCAAAATTTATTTGAGTTGGCTGTGGCGAGGCATTAGCCCCAAATGCTGACCCTCTATGGTTGGCGAGACCTTCTAAATCTAATGACTTAGGAACATGTTTTAATAGTCTTGTTTTACCCGAACCGGTACTACCACCTAATAGCATAAAAGAAGTTTCTTCGATTAACCGCTCACTGTTATCAATTAGAAAACGGCGCATGGCTTTGTAACCGCCCTTTACTCTGGGATACTTGATGCCTGTTTTTTCATAAATCCATTGCTGCGTTATCTTTGAGCGCATTCCGCCTCTAAAGCAATACAAAGTACTTTCTGGATATTTACTAATAAAATTAACCCAGTCAGCCGTTCGTTTTTCACGGATTTCATCACTGATGAGTTCTGCCGCCAAGTTGATGGCTTCATCTTGACCTTTGTCTTTGTAACGAATACCAATTTCATGACGCTCTTCATCACTAAGTAATGGAGAGTTTTCTGAATAATCAAAAGCGCCTTGTGAAAATTCGACAGGTGCGCGCACATCTAGCAGCGGTGTATTATTTAGAAACAAGTCATGTAGATTTTCAATAAGAGGAAGATCTTTTTCAAAATGTAATTTCATGGCGTGGAGTATAACAAGACAAATCTGAATTTCAGAAAAATTGCATTTATTTGATTCAAACTGAGTTGAGGGTGCCTCTATTAATTAGAATTTTCGTTCGAGTACAAGGCGGATGAATTTTGAGAACCGCAGTGTACAAGGGTACATGAGGATCGCAGAAATTTATCCAACGCAGTAATCGGGCGAAAAGGCAATTAAT
>JAZGES010000298.1:0-3113 GCA_036478935.1 Thiotrichaceae bacterium | reverse complement strand
ATCCAGTTGATGAAATTACTATTGCGGGTAATTTAAAGGATATGTATCAGCATATTGTTGCTATTGGTAATGATATTGACTACCAAGGCAATACTAGAACAGGTTCAATTCTTATTGAGGAAATGACTGTTGCAGGGAAGTAATACCAGACATATCAGCTCCCTTAAAGGGTTGGGTTTTTAAGCATGGAATCTTGTGGTTTGATATCAAATAGCTGTAATACCATGGGCGCTACAGCTCGTAGCGATAGCTTTTCATCGGCAAGCTCTGGTGATACTTGAGGAGATTTTACCCACAGCATTCCATCAGGGTGGTGCATGCCACTTCTTACGGTCTGAGGGGCTTCATAGAATACATCGGAAAAGAGTATCTCTTTATCGCTGCCTGCCCGACTGATTGTAGCGCTGTTAGGTAAAGGAGTGAAAATACTACAACCTGTATACAACGAGATATCTTCTGAACGTACTTTAAACAGCGGCTGACCTTCCACTGTAAATCTCTTAAGAAGTGCTTCCGCCTCATCTGCATAGCTTTTATTTTCGAAATATAGTCGAAACTCTTCAGACATAACGGACTGATGGCTAGCCAAGCCTTTAAGTCCTATGACTTCAAATAACTTCTTGAAGTCGTGAGGTCTATAAAAAGTCTTACCACCCTGGTCCTCATAAGTTAAACAAGGTTGCTGACTAAGCGCTGTACATAAGATAATGGTGGTGTCATCCGGTACCATATCGAAGGTTTTACCAATAATGTCATCCATTTCCTGATAACCAAATAAAATCGCATCTCCATAATCATCGAGTTCTTCGGCCGTGGGCTGTACCTTAAAGCTATTGGGGGCAAAGTAGCGCCAATATGCATGTTGATAATGTGCAGTACTGTTTAGAAAAAAGGTAGAGAAGTTAGGTTGGTGCTTTTTATAAATCCATTTAAATAGATCCCATTGAATCCTATTTAACAAGGTTGCTTTTTTCCAACGTCCCTTTCCCGTTACTTTTTGTTCAATTCCTTGTTTTAGTATAGCGACGACAGTTGATATAGAGAGACCATGACTCATCATAAATTTGAGGAACATAAGATAGTCTTTCTTACTAAGAGGGACATTATCATTCGTGTGTTCTTGCACATTGGTGCGTATAAAATTCCAATAAGTGCTTAATTCTGAGGGTTGTGGTGTGGCTGAAGTATTCCAAGCATCTGGTATCACAAACCCATTGATATCTTCAGCAATAGGGATATTCATACTGCCACATAGCCAGACTAGGAGGTCATGCTCAGAGAGGATTTGTGAAAGAGTGGGGGCTTTTAATTTATGTCCATCTCCTAAGTTAAAGATGCCATGCTCTTCGTAAGATAGCCCCGAATGTACGGTAATCCATTGTATCCAAGGTTCAAGGTTTACGGTTTCTTCTTCTGCATCAGTGATAAAGACCTTCGATTGAGACTTTAGTTTGGCAAAATTTGGAAGCTTTCCCAGCTTAATAAATTGATCCGTTAGTGTTGGGGAAAGCTCATTAAATTCTAGTAAAAGTACTGAAGGCTTCTTCATAATAGGTACCTCTATTGGTCGGGCTGCTGTGCCGGTTTTTCTTGAATTGAATAATTGATGTTCTGAATGTTGAGGGCGTTATGTCCACTATTGGGTTGTGAAACTAGGCCTATTTCATGCACATTGATCAGCTGACTATTTTTGAGAATATTCCCTGTCCATGCATTCGAGTCTTCTTGCATATTGGATGCTGTCATAATCAAACGAGGAGCTTCATTTATAACCATTTTATCAAATACATTATTTTTAGCGTCATGCTCGAAAAAAATAATGCTTTGCATGGTGTTAGTAAGTTCACATTGAGTAAATAGGTTGTTATTTTGTTCTTGTTTATAGCCGCCATCCTCATGTGAGTCATATAATGCGAATGCAAAATCTAAAGCCTCACCTTTACACTTTCTGAAGGTATTATGGTGCGCCCCATCTCTAACAATAAAACCTCGGGTTGTAAGCCCTGACATGGCTTCATCTCCGTACGTGGTGCAGTTAATAAATTCGTTGTTAAAGGTCTGATGATGATTAACATAAAACCCCTTACTCATGCCGCGAATAACGCTGTCAGTGATAGTGTTGTTGTAAGAATCAATGCCTTTCGCTTTTATTCCAATGCCGTGACCACCATGTTTCACGGGGGAATGTCGTTGTGCTAGGCATTTGCTGATGGTGTTGTGATGAGATTGAGCAATAACAATGTAGTAATCAGTTCCATCTTTTTGTCCCTTATCGTCATCAGGCAATCCCCCATGCGATTGACAGTCTTCTAAGGCGTTATAATTTGACTGTTGAAAACTGATATTTTCGCCTTGATTAGAAATAGCTAGAATATATTGCAAGGTATTGTGGTTGCTGTTTTTTAAAGTAAGACCGAAGCCATTGTGCGCTACTGAATCCTCTGCTTTACTGACAATCATATTGTGTAGCAGATTGTGGTCTGCCTCATACAAACTGATATTCGATTGGTAGCCCGTGACATGTAGGTTCTTGAGGTGAATATAGTTATTGTTATTGATTTCTATGCCAGAATAGTGATCGTCCTTAAACTCGCCATCAAGGGTTGGGAATAAATCAGAGCTGGGAATTTCTGGAGTAATGGACTGATGAGGATCAAAGGTTTTTGGCTTTATGTCACCGGGTGACTGATAGTAACCAATGAAGGAAATGGGTGATTGTTTTGTTCCTGATATATAGCCGACATAGAGGTTATTGTCTGTGTAGTGTCCTGCTTTAATATAAACAGTATCTCCGGGTTTCACGACTTCTAGTGCATGTTTAAAGCTACTCCATGCTTTGTTTTGGTTCAGTCCGCTATGAGTGTCATTGCCTTGTGTAGTGATGTAGTAAGTATTGAAATGTGGGGAGTGTTGTTGGCAAGCACTTAAAAAAAATAAAGCAGCTACTAACATTGAAAATGGGTGTATTAGGTATCTGATCATGAGATATTTCCCTCTCTAATCCAAGTGTTGAACATGAGTACATTCCACAAGGATAGTTGCCAGTTGTTGTTGCCTGATAAATGTTCCTTCCATCTTTTTCTAATGGGTGCTGGCTTGAAATAGCCATCTTG
>JAZGES010000297.1:0-2987 GCA_036478935.1 Thiotrichaceae bacterium | reverse complement strand
TTGGAATTCTACTTCATTATTTAAATGAATAAGGTATTATTCTTTGCATGAAAAAAACATGGTTTATATCAGACCTGCACCTTGATCCCTCTCGCCCAGAGATTTTTACTCTATTGCACGAATTCCTTGATGACATCGAACATCAAGCAGAAGCACTTTACATTCTAGGTGACTTATTTGAATTCTGGGTTGGCGATGATATTACTAACTCTCCTCTAGGACTTCCTTTCATGCCCGTTTTGGAGCACCTCAAACGGCTATCAGATTCTGGAATCAAACTCTATTTCATACAAGGAAATCGCGACTTTTTAGTACGTGATACCTTTATCAATCTGATCGGTGCGACACTGCTTCCGGACACTCAAGTCATTGATCTATACGGCACCCCTACCCTTATTCTACATGGTGATACTCTCTGCATTGATGACAAGAACTACCAACGAATGCGCACCCTATTCCGCATTAAATTCATACAAAGTCTTTATCTCTCATTAAGTATTAAGAATCGTGTGAATCGTGCGCAAGGCGTGCGTAAAGTAACCAGCAAGCAAGTACAAGAAAAGCGTTATGAAATTCTTGGCGTGAATCAACAAGCCGTTGAAACAGCTATGAGAGAAAATAATGTTACTCAAATGATCCACGGACACACTCATCGCCCAGCAATACATGAATTTGATCTAGAGGGTGAAAAAGCACAGAGAATGGTTCTAGGAGACTGGCATGACAAAGCCAGCTTTATTGTGGCCAGTGAGAATAGTATTGAGTTAGTAAGTTAAGCTGGAACATCACCCCGTTTAGGAAACCACACCTCAAACCTCGCCCCACCTAAAACTGAGTCACCAATAGAAATACTCCCCTGATGTCCTTTAACAATACGATCAGCAATCGCAAGCCCAAGTCCAAAACCACCAGAAGCACGATCTCGGCTGGCATCCAAACGGGAGAAAGCATCAAAAATATGTTTCCTTTCTGATCTTGGAATGCCTGCACCATCATCTTCCACCACTAATAAATAGTCACTACCTGTAGTAGTGAGCATAACTTCGACATGCTGATTAGCATAACGCAGTGCATTTTGTACGAGGTTATCCAACACACGAGACATCAACTTAGGTTCCATCAACGCCATTTCATTAAGACCAATACCTTCCACCTGATAGTTAAGTGTTTTATCAGTGGCTAAAGGCAGTAACTTCTCCATACTGCTATTGATCCAAGGAACCAAACGTTCATTACTAAGCTTTAAAACCGTATCATTTTGATCAAATCGTGCATAAGTTAGTAATTCTTCAAGTAACAAATCCAGCTCATCAATATCTTTATTGATATCACTAACAAAGCGACTCTTATCCGTCTTATTATCAGTTGATTGTAGCATTTCCAGTGCAAACCGCATTCTGGCAACTGGCGTTCTTAATTCATGAGAGACCGCAGAAGTTAGTTCTTTATGAGAGCGGATACTACGCTGGGTCTGCTCTGCCATGCTATTAAAGGCTTGCGTTACCTCAGCAATCAGTGAACGCTTTTTATAGGGAATTCTGGCGCTGTAATTACCAGAGCCAAACTCATTAGCTGCTTGTTTGATCTTAATGAGATTCAGCCAAAAAGGGCGCACCCACAGAAATAACACTACTGCGATAGATAGTACAAAACTCAAAAGCATCAGATGAATGAAATGCCGTATTAACCATGGGATTTGAATGGGGCCTATTTGCAGAACTTTTGAGCTATTTGGAATACGTTGTACAAAGGTAGCTTGTTCACTATTTTGAGTAATATTAGCAACTTTTCCTTCTGTGATAAGTGAGTATGATTCTTTACTATTTTCATTAGCATGCAGCTTAGCTAGCAATGCAGACTCATTGTGTATACTTAGCAATAGCCCATAATCCAGTTGTAACTCCTGTATCAGTTGTGGCCACTTTTCTTTGGGTTTTTTTTCTAACAGCCCATGTATTAAGTAGTGCATACCATTAACATATCTTCCCGGTTCTACTATTACACCTATGTCGAAATTGTGAATAGACGTGTTAACTTCGGCATCAAAGTTCAGTCGCCATACCAATGTAGTGTTAGGAACTCTTTTATACATGAAATCAAGTTCCACAGGTGCATTACCCGTAGATTTTATCACTGCCCCGATAACTGCATCAGTTTCTTCCTCAGAATTAACGGTTTCTCCCTGTTCAAGACGTGCTAATTCATCGGTTTCAAGCGGAAGACTGGACAGTTCAAACAAACCCAAATGCGGGCCAAAAGCTTTTTGGTGTTGCTCAACGACTGCTTGAATTTGCTGCGAGTCTAACCCTTCAATAGATTTTTCTAACAGTACAAAAGTACCTTTAGTAATCTCTATATTAACCTCTTCCAGTCCTGCAATATCGTCACCAAAAGTATCCAAGCTAATCATGAAGCCAATAAACAAAGCAAAAGAGGCTAAGACCACAAGAAACAGAGTAAAAAATAGCTTAGTCATTATTCGACCCATTTTGATCAGCAAGGTCAGTGTTGCACCAGCCTTCAGCTACGAATAAATATCCCTGCCCCCGAACTGTTTTAATGCCTTTAGGTTTTGATGAATCATCTTGAAGAATTTTTCGCAAACGTGAAATTCGAATATCTATGGAACGATCCAGACCATCATATTCAATACCTGATAGAGTCTCGCTGATTTGATCACGACTTAATACCTCCCCCGCGTGTTGAGCCAATAGCCAAAGTAAATCAAACTCGACGGTTGTTAACTCTAAAGATATTTCATTTAAAAGCACTGATCTCGAACTATGGATGATTTTAAGCCCGCTAAAATCCAATTCGTTAACATTGCTTTCTACATTACTCTTCACCTTTTCATTACTTTGAATACTCCGCCTAAGTAAAGCTCTGATGCGTGCTAATAATAACCTCGGCTGAGCCGGCTTAACCACATAGTCATCTGCACCTATCTCTAACCCTACTACCTGATCAATATCTTCATCTTTTGCGGT
>JAZGES010000296.1:0-8924 GCA_036478935.1 Thiotrichaceae bacterium | reverse complement strand
CTGAACCACTATCCAGCAGTTTCGCAGCCAGTTTTCGCGCTTCGGGATCTTTAGGGGAGGATTGAATCACAGCAATGGAAACCGTTGCTCTTTTGGACTCTGGATGACGCATAGGCTGTTTTCTTTCTCCCAGTCGCCACAGTTCTAATCCACCCTGTTTAGTATCCAGTTGTGCCTGTGCTGCCTGCATAGGTTGTTGTTGCCAGTGCAGGTGGACTTGATAGTTATTGGGTGCATTTACAGGTTCAAACTGAGCTGTTTTTCGATGACCAATGATGAGATTTTCATTGTCTCGTATGACTAGCGTATCTGTTGCTGGTGGTAGTGGAGAGTTAGGTGCAACGATGATGTTTGCTGGCCCAGATTTGATAATGGGCTTTATGGTTTGGTAGCTTGATATTAGCCCTGCCAGGGTTAATCCTGCTAACACGCCTAGCAGTATGCCTGTGGCTTTATTCCAGCTAATGGTGACGTTTTGTGCTGTACCGCCCAGCCCTGCACTGATGAGTTGTTGTTGGGTTTGCAGTTCAAGCTCGTGCCAATGATGCGGTAGCATTAGGTGTTGTTGAGTCTTTTGTTGATCTTGGCACTGGCCTTGATCTTGACATTTGCTTTGTGTATCAGCTTGCGTTTGAAGCCAGCCTTTAAAGGTGTATTGCCCTAATTTATAAGCCACTTCTTTTTTCAGGCTCATGCTGCTGTTGTCTTGATGCAGGTTGTAGAGTATTTGTGCAGCTTCCTTTATGCTCTCTTGTTGCCATAGCTGAAGCAAGGCTTTATCCAGCATGAGCTGGTGTTGTCTATCGGTATTCACCCACGGGCGGTCTGCTTGCTCCTGCTGTGTTGATAGGGTGTCAATTTCTTCATAACGCTGTAGCCAGAATTGTAGGCTATTGTGAATGAAATCATTACTTTTTAGTTGGCTATCTGGCTGGCTATGCAGTTGTGAGAACTGCTGCAATAGCTGGTGTCGGTTTGGGCTAAAGTCATAGCCTTTTCCAAACTCACGGGCAAAGCGAGTCAGTTGGTGATATTGCCAGTTACAGTCCAGTTGTAGTACTTCATGAAGGGTGCGTATTTCAGCTTCTACCAAGGGTCTATCAGGTAACGCACAAGCAATAGCCCAGCAATCCAGATCATCCAGTTTGCATTCTGTTTGGCTTTTTTCGGCTAGGCTTCTGCCTTGGCTGGCTAACCAGATGGAGACTTCATCCGGTTGAATGCATTCCAGCGAATAAGGTCTGAGTTGTTGGCATAGCAGACTGCTTTGCGAACTGCAATCCACCATGCAAAGGTTTTCCCAGTGGCTTAGTTGCTTTAGTGTTTTTTCGCCTTCGTTACTTTGCAAGGCTTGGCTACGACTTAGACTAGTCGTATCACAAAGGATCACTACCAGCGGCTGGTTTTCTGGGTATTCGTGCTGGCTTGACCAAAGGGTTTCCTGATGTTGATTAACGACTTTGTCAGGCAGGGCGTGGAAGTAGCCTTGTTGAATGTAGATATTAACCGCTTGCAAGGTTTTGCTAATTTCATCTGCCAACTTTGCTAAGTCGGGGTTGGTGCTACTGCGGTCTTGCCATAGCCACACTTCCCGTTCTTGTTTGGCTGCCATAAAATACAGACTGGGCATGGCACTTTTGGCACTGGCGGCAACACTGCGTGGGATATCGAGTTTATTTAGCGGCTGTTCACTGAGGTAATGGCTAATACCCCAGCTCATTTCGCGGCGCTGATTGCTACTAAGCAGATGATAGTCTGACTGTTTTCTAATTGGCGGTTGCCATGAGCGACCTTCTTGTTGAATATCAACAGGCTTGGAAGGACGGACTCTTGTCCGTTTTAGTGTTTCCTGTAACAACCAAAAAAAACCCAGCCCTGAGCCGATTAATAACAGGAGTGCAGGTAATAGACGCGAAAAGAGTGGTACGGGTTCTACTGCATCTATGTGAGGAATCCAGAGGGTTATATATTGTTCCAGTTTAAGATCTTGTTGTTGCTGTGCTGTTATGTCGGCTTTCTTTTGGGTAACTAACCTTGGTAGTGGTGGGATGTGCACTTCACCTATCTCATCTCGTCTGTCTTTTTCTTTGTCGTGTAAGGTAAAAACACCGACAACAATCAGTAATAATAAACCTAAGCCTAAATACAAGACATTGAGTGGCTTTTTTTCTTTTTGTTGGCTTTTTTCTTGCTTCTTTTGTTGCAGCTGTTTCTTTTCTTCAGTTGTTGCTTGAAGAGTAATGAGAGGTGTCTTTGTGGGCTTGGCGTTTTTGTTGGTTGTGCTGTCATTTTGGGGGGCATCTTCTTCATCAAAGGGGACGTGCAGATTAAAGACCTGTTGTATGACTCGACGTTGTTTATCATCTTTTGCGAGTAAGACACACAGCAGGTTTTGCAATTCTATGCGTGATAGTTCTGGCGCAGTGGCAAAGGTGTTTTTCAGGCGCTGTAACTCTAGTGCACCCACAGGTACGCCTTGGTTATGGATATGTTCTAGCAGAATATCCAGTGTGGCTAGTGCTTGGTTCGTTGCGTGCAAGAGTTATTCCAGAAGCTTGTAATCAGTATGGTCTTTTATCAGACATAATAGTGCAGGTAAGTCTTTTTTGGCAACTTCATCACTGATATCTTCGGCTTGTATATCTTGTGCTGACAGCACGGTTAACCAAAGTAGTAGTTCAGCGGCTCCCGGCTTTTTGCTGAGTCGGAGGCTGCGGATTTCCTGAAAGCGTTTGAGGGCTTGCTTGCGAATAGCAGTATCCTTCAGTTTCGGGAATTGTGATTTCCATGCTTGCATAATGTCTTCTAGAATTTTATCTATTTCAATATGATGCACGATACAGCGGCGTAAAAAAGCATCCGGCAAACGACGTTCGCCATTACTGGTGATGATGATAATGGGTGGTGCGCCTTGCCGCTCTACGTCTTCACCTTGATGAAAAGGGTGAGCAAATCGGTGTTGGTCTATTTCTTGAAGAAGGTCATTGGGAAAGTCGCGCGGGGCTTTGTCTATTTCGTCGATGAGTAGCAGGCATTCGCTGGTGTGTTCGTAAGCATTCCAGAGAGGACCTTTTTTGAGATATTTGGGGTGTGATCTTGGGTCTTGTTGAGGCTCTGTGTTGCCTTGTTCTGCGCCGTCTTTTTCATCTTTGTCTTTGGCGAGATAGGCATCACGCAAGTAGGCAACGGCATCGAAATCATAACGCAGATCGGCTGATTGGCTATTGGAGCGAACTTGGTATTCAAATAGCTCTATCTTAAAAAAGCGTTTTAGAAACCACGCTACCTGTGTTTTCCCTGTGCCCGGCTCTCCTGTTAATAACAGAGGTGCACGGGCTGCTAGTGCGGCATTGATGGCATTTAGCAGATCTTGTGAGGGTTGGAAACGCTCGGCTGATTTTTCCAGTTTGCGCTCTTCGGCTATGTTGGCACTGGATTGTAGTTGTTGCTCATATTGTGGGGCATCGTGTTGTTGCCAGTTATCAGGCTTGTGGACGATGTGGAATTTGGATGAGGCTGGTTTCATGTGGATCTCTTTGTTTGTTGTTTCTTTGGTTATATTCTGCTCTGGTTGCGAGGCTCTAGCCGTCCGGACAAGATGGCAGGAGCCATCAAAACAGCATTACGCGGCAGAGCCACGTAACGAGATATAGAAAGGGCTATATTTCCTCTCACTCTACTAACACCTCATTCATATATTGCTGGTATTCCTGCTGAGATTGTTGCCATATTAATCTCACCGTATCATCAAATGCGCCTTGTTTCTGTTGGTATACCCATTCAGCATAGTTTTCTAAGTCTATCTGGTCTTTATCCAATTTTAAGGCTTCTCTCCAGTGTGGGTTGTCAAAAAAGAAATCTTCTATTTCTTCTTCTTTTAGTTTACCCAGAGCCTCGCTAATACGAATGTTTTGCAGGTTTCCTTGGAGGTGTTTTTTTATAGTGCGGTTGATCGTACGGTTGGCGTCTCTTTGTATGTTCTGTATGTATTCATAATCCACCTCGCCGGCAATCTGCAAACAGGCGGCATTCACCAGCACCGTATTCTCAGGGATGTTCGCCTGATGAAAGTCGGTGTGTATGATGTTAACCCATGCTTTCAACCAGTCTTGTATGTCTTCATGTTGATTGTCTGCAACGGTTATTAGCCAATTGAGACTGATGCAACAGTCTTGACCTTGTAAGGCTCTTTGTTCCTTTTCCTCTTGAAAGATGCTGCCGATATCCTGATTTCCATGAAGTAGCCCTTGGCTTAATGCCATGTCGATGGTGCGGCTGGCATCTCGATGCTCTTCAATAGAAATGTGAAAATAGAAAGGGATGACAGGCAATGAGTTTTTTATATCATGCCATTGTAGTTGTTGCTGAAGCTGAGCCGGGAAATCAAACGGGCAGGACATTTCATTGCCCGTCATCACGTAAGTCAGCGATGATCGTTTACTAATGGTTTCGCTATGCTGGATCTTATAGATCACGTCTTTTTTTTGCCGCTCACGCCCTAGCATTACTTTTAATAATGCCGCTCTTAGTTGTTTGCTTTTATCTGGCGTTCCAGTTCTTTCTATCTGAATAGATTGTGATGTGTTTAGCCATAGGTGATGTTTGAGGTCGTATTTAGGGTTGTCTGCTGAAACTACAATACTACTGACTATATCAGCGGTATTGTTTAGGCTTTCCAGAATATTCACCAGATTGTTGCCCAAATCATCTATACGGGTTTCTCTAGCTGCTTGTTGTATCCATAGCAAACGGCTGTTCTCAATTAATATGACTGGATAGTTAAATACTTCGCCACCAATTAGGCTAAGTATGACAATGGGCTTAATGGCAGCTTCCTGTACCCACTCAGCTAAGGTATTGAGTGTTAATGAAGCACCGTTAACAAAATCCTGATCGAGTTGTATTTCGCCGTTTTCATATTTACCATAGAGATATATCAGGTCAGGCTCTAGAAACTCTATTTCTCGTTTTAGTTGAGTGAGTGTTCTTACTCTTGGAGTGGTGCCACTTATGTCCAAATAGCTGTGTAGATATTCTTGTATCAATCGGTAATGACTATCACCCCGAATTTCATGCCGCTGATCCGCAGGGATAACGAGTAAAGGGTCTTTTATGGTTTGTGAATGAAAACCTATTTGATAGTGGGGTATGACGGGGCAGGTTTCAGCGATTAGTCTTTGCTTATGGGACAGCACCATTTTATGCCAAGGTAACATGGCAAGTTGTGGGTCGTCTGTCATAATGCGAATTCGCAGTGTGACCTGTTCCAGTCGTTCAAGCCCTGCTTGTTGTAACTCAGGTTGTAATTGTTGTTGCCAGTTGTCAGGGTCGCCTAGCAGTACGTTGGCTAATGTTTGAAAGGCTGATTCACTTTCTATAAATGGCAAGAGTTGTTGGCTGGCTGTGTTTTGTTGGTGATCTTTCCAGTGTGCTGTGATGGTATTGTTGGTTTGTTTCAGATGGAAGGATAACCACAGTATGGGACGATTATTGTCTTGGGTGATTGATGGGATTGCTGGTGGTGTTGGGTTTATTTGAGGTGCTGTTGATGATAGTTGTATCGGAATTTTGATACTGCGCTTGTTGGTATCTTCTGATTGATTTTGCTGACCTGTTTGTTGCTCTGCTTTCTGCGCTTTTTTATTCCCTATGCGTTGTTCATTAGCTAACAATACTGGGGTTAGGTGTTCTGATATGTCCTCCATCAATAATGCGGTACGCCCTGACTTGAAAGCAACTTCTATCGTGTCCCCTCTGCCAATCGCATCATAAAAGCCTACTGCAAATACTATCGCGGCTTCATCGCCAATAGCTTTATTCATACCAATGACATAAGGGATGTGAGTTGCTATAGCTTTTGCTTGTACTTCCGAGTAACAAGCATTGAGTAACACACATTGCGTCGTTTCTTGGTACAGCTCAAATAAGCTGGCTAGTGCTTGGGTCGATACGAGTTTGGGAGTTTCTTGACTACCCTCAAAACAGAGACCTTGTTCGCCCTCGCCGTGTCCACTGAAGTGGATGATATCTGGCTTGTTATCCCCTATCGCACGTTGTACATCACGTGGACGCGCTGCGGGCTTTGAAAAAAGCTGAATGTGTTCTCTTTGTTGTGACCTTTCCAAACCATTTTGAATTTCACGTAGCTCAACATCAAGCTTTAGCCGAGCAGTTTTTGAAGGGTTGGCAGCGAGGAACAGTATGGTGGTTTTAGGTCTGGATATGGGGATCGCTGTGGTCATTACATGCCCTATGTATGAGTTATCATTTGATCCTCTTATCGAGACCTTCAAGCTTGTTTATAACTTTAGCATACATCTACCTGATTATTTGAGGATATAAGGTAGATTTGAAGAAATGGCCTACCAACTACTTGCTTTTTAGATTCAATCACCTAAAAAGATAACACCCACAAAAAAGCCCGAATAAATCGGGCTTTCATTTCCAATAGCCAAAAGAGCTATAGTTAAGACTAAGATTATTTAATCTTAGCTTCCTTAAACATAACGTGCTTACGCACTACTGGATCGTATTTTTTCATCTCAAGCTTTTCAGGCTTGGTTCTTTTGTTCTTGGTAGTAGTATAGAAATAACCAGTACCTTCACTAGAAACCATTTTGACTTTCTCTCTCATAACAGTCTCCTTTAAACCTTTATGCCACGCTTACGCATGTCTTCAAGTACTGAATCAATACCATTTTTATCAATAATACGCATACCTTTAGCAGTTAGCTGTAGCTTAACCCAACGGTTTTCGCTTTCTACCCAAAAACGGTGTGAGTGCAAGTTCGGTAAAAACCGACGTCTTGTTTTGTTGTGAGCGTGTGATACGTTGTTACCTGCAACTGGACGCTTCCCTGTTACCTGACATACACGAGACATTGTTATTCTCCGCTAAATTCTTTAAAAAGTTCTGTAAATTTTGAAGGACTTATTTTGAATTGTCATTTGGGATCTACCATTTGACTTGTCGTTGTGACGAACTATGCGTTTCCGCATTCAAAATATTCCTATTCCGCTATTTCCTAATATATTAAGTACAGCGCGCGCTAAAATACCAGACCCCACCCGTAACAGCAAGCTATATTGTATATTAAACACTGATTATTCTGCTATGATTCGCGCACTCCTTCAACCACTCATAATCAAGAGAATACAAGCCTTGGAAAAAATAGCGCGCACCATTGATTCACTCAATGAAATAATAGGCAAAACTATTGCTTGGGGAGCACTTGCTGCAGTACTCATTACCTTTCTCGTTGTCGTGTTGCGCAAGTTTTTCGACTGGGGTTCTATTGGTCTACAAGAGTCAGCTCTCTATTTTCATGCATTACTTTTTATGGCTGGAGCTGCTTACACCTTTAAGCATCATGGCCATGTAAGAGTTGATATTTTCTACCAAAATATGACATCCAAAAGCCGCGCATGGATCAACTTGCTCGGTGGCCTTTTTTTACTAACCCCTTTATGTTTATTTCTTATCTGGATTAGTTCCGATTATGTCATTGCATCTTGGTCACATCTGGAAGGCTCACGTGAATCGGGCGGCTTGCCCTTCATTTATATCCTAAAAAGCTTTATTCCCTTGTTAGGGCTACTTTTATTACTGCAAGGCATATCATCCATTCTGCGCGCCATTATGGTGATCAGCAATAAGGAGTCTATCTAATGGAATGGATGCCCTTCTTACTCTTTCTGAGTGTAGTTATCATCTTGATGGCAGGCTACCCCGTCGCCTTCACTCTGGGTGGAGTCGCACTAATATTTGCAGGTATTGGCACTGTAACAGGAACTTTTGACCCACTGCTTGGCGCTATGCCTGAACGTATCACTGGCATAATGATGAATCAGACACTGCTTGCTGTACCGTTATTCGTCTTTATGGGCATCGTTCTAGAAAAGTCCAAACTAGCTGAAGCTTTGCTCGACACCATGGCTCAGCTATTCGGCTCACTACGTGGGGGATTAGGTTTTTCCGTGATCATCGTTGGTATGCTCCTCGCTGCCAGCACAGGGATTGTAGGCGCAACCGTAGTCACCATGGGCTTGCTCTCATTACCTATCATGCTAAAACGTGGTTATCAGCCGGAAATAGCCTGTGGGATTATTTGCTCATCAGGAACATTAGGGCAAATCATTCCTCCTTCTATCATCTTGGTCTTATTAGGCGATCAGCTCTCTTCTGCTTACCAGCAAGCTCAACTTAAGCAGGGGATATTCTCCCCCGAACAAGTTTCTGTAGGTGATTTATTTGCAGGCGCGATTATTCCAGGGCTACTACTGGTTAGCATGTATCTGCTCTATCTAGCCATAGTCGCATGGCTCAAGCCTAATGCCATGCCGGCTATTGAAGTTCCAAAAGATCAAAAGCTCAACATTGGAAAAATCCTAAAAGCCCTACTCCCACCGCTTACACTTATTCTCGCAGTACTTGGTTCTATTTCAGGTGGGTTAGCTACTCCAACTGAAGCTGCTTCCGTCGGTGCTGTAGGTGCTATGTTATTAGCGCTTATCAATCGAAAACTCGACCTAGCCACTCTCAAACAAAGCCTCGAAGAAACAGTAAAAGTCACCAGCATGGTGTTTATGATTCTCATTGGCGCTTCACTCTTTTCATTAGTATTTAGAGGCTTCGGTGGTGACGATCAAATTCATCAGCTACTAGCTAATTTACCCGGTGGAAAATGGTCAGCTATTTTAATAGTGATGCTCATCATGTTCTTACTAGGCTTTGTGCTCGACTTTATCGAGATTACCTTTGTGGTAGTGCCTATCGTCGCACCCGTGCTATTGATGATGGATATTGATCCTGTATGGCTAGGTATAATGATTGCTATCAACCTGCAAACTTCAGTCCTCACTCCTCCCTTTGGATTCGCACTGTTCTATTTACGCGGTGTTGCACCCAAAACCGTAACAACACG
>JAZGES010000295.1:0-3225 GCA_036478935.1 Thiotrichaceae bacterium | reverse complement strand
TTTTATCGTGGGAAAAACCGTCAAGATATACTCAAGACACTAAAGCCCTATGATTTAATCATCTGTAGCTACGGCTTACTTCCACAGGATGCTGACTTTATCGGTGACGTAAAATGGACGACGGCATTACTTGATGAAGCACAAGCCATCAAAAACATTGGCACCAAACGTACTAAAGCCGCTTGGAACTTAACCGCTGATTTCAAGCTAATCACCACAGGCACACCTATTGAAAATCATCTAGGTGAACTATGGAGTTTATTCCGTTATCTCAACCCCGGCTTATTAGGCACCCAAGATCATTTTACCCGTATGTTCATGGCGCCCATTGAGCGCTTCAAAGACAAAAATGCTAGCCATAACTTAAGACAACTGATTCAACCCTTTATCTTGCGTCGCCTTAAAAGCCAAGTACTTCAAGAACTACCACCACGTACTGAAATCACTCACTCCGTGCCATTGAGCAAAGAAGAACGTGCTTTATATGAAGCCGTACGACAAAAAGCCATTACCAAGTTTGTCAAAAATGATAGAGAAACGGATGCCAACACCAACCCCATCCAGATTTTGGCAGAAATTACCAAGCTAAGACTTGCCAGTTGTCATCCTCGATTAGTGATGGAAAACAGCCCGCTTCCCGGTAGTAAACTACAAGCCTTTGGCGAAATTCTAGAAGAATTGTTAGACAACAATCATAAAGCCTTAGTGTTTAGCCAATTTGTAAAACATCTCAGCATTCTTAGAGAATACCTAGATGAACAAGGCATCAGTTACCAATATTTAGATGGCAGCACCCCACAAACCAAACGTAAACAAGCCGTTGATGCTTTTCAGGATGGTAAAGGTGATGTTTTCCTGATCAGCCTAAAAGCCGGTGGTTCAGGGCTCAACCTAACTGCGGCTGATTATGTAATACACATGGATCCGTGGTGGAACCCAGCGGTAGAAGATCAAGCATCTGACCGCGCGCACCGTATTGGGCAACAACGCCCCGTAACTATTTATCGATTAGTAGCAGAAAACACCATTGAAGAGAAGATTGTAAAACTGCATCAACGTAAACGTGATCTAGCTGATAACTTGCTTGAAGGGACAGATATTAGTGGGAAAATGAATGCGGGTGAGATGTTGCGGCTTATTCAGGACGCTTGATGAGATTACTTAAAACAACTACCAAATTGTTTTTACGTGTTGGTAGTTTCTAATCTTAGAGTCACTTGTGATCAAAGGAACTGAATGCTGTCTTGCAAGTGCAGTGATTATCCTATCTGCTGGATCAGGATGAAATTCACCCGGTAATCGTACAGAGTGAATCGCAATATCATTATCAACGGGTACAAATTTCACACATTCTATCTCAGCCACTGTACGCAACCAATCATCTATATCCATTGTGAGAAATAGTCGTTTCTTTTCAACAAGGAGTGCTATCTCCCAAGTAGTTATTGATGAAACAAGAATCAAACCCTCATTTTTTGTTTCACTGCCTATTGCACTATGAGCAAGTTTTGAAAGACGCTTATCACCATTAACCCACCAGATAAGAGCGTGAGTATCTAAAACTATCAAGCAAGAGCCTCCCAATCACCTTGCCCTACCGATTCAGTTGGGTCAATATAGTCCATTACACTACCTTTCAAAATACTTAGAGGGTCACGCTCTTTAGAGCTATAACGACGTATCTCAATAGATGGCTCACCATGATTGGTGACAATTAAAGATTCACCACTAGACTCAACATAGCGGAAGTATTCCAAGGCTTTGGACTTAAATTCTGACTTTGATACTTGTTCTTGATTCATTTTATTACCATGGTCATAAAACTATAGTCATTATAGTAACAAAAAATTCAATAATCTAAAAATAATAAGAACTGATAGTAATATCTATATAAGATCAAAGGGGCAGACTTGATAGGTTTTCAAGGGTGGGAATTTATAGAAAAAGCTAAGAGAACTAAGCAAGGTGCTATTTCTTAAAAGTAGCACTCAACAACCGTGCCGTAATATCAACCACAGGAATCACACGTTCATAAGCCATTCGAGTTGGCCCCACAACACCCAACACACCAATTGAGCCATCTTCAGTTTCATAAGTGGAAGTCACTAGACTACAATCATCAAAGGCTTGATAGCCTGACTCATTGCCAATAAATATCTGTACTCCATCAGCTTCTAACGCGGTATTCAATAAGCTCAGCATTTGACGTTTTTCTTCAAAAGCACCAAATAAACTACGCAATTTACCCATATCAGATAAGTCATCACAGTGTATAAGGTTGCTCTTGCCAGCCATAACGACTTCGTCTTGTGAAGAGGTATCCAGTTCATCAAAGGTTTGATCGGCTAGTTCCATCGCAGTACGCATGGTCTGATCAACATCATCATATACTTTATGCATTTCAGTTAATAAACGCTGTTTAACTTGTTGGAGTGTTTGACCTTGCAGCGTTTCATTAAGGTAATTGGTGGCTTGTTGTAGCTCTGATGAGGAGTATTCACGTTTTACTTCTAACAACTTGTTCTGGATTTCACCATCAGTAAGCACTAGTACCACTAAGACTTGCTTTGCAGAAAGATTAATAAACTCTATTCGACGGATACCAATATTCTTTCTACTGGGAAGGCTCACGATACCCGCTAACTGTGTAATGCCTGAAAGTAAATTAGAGGCAGAGTGAATTAATTCAGTAGGGTTATTGGGTAAGTCGATATGACCTTGCATTTGGGCAAGTGTTTCGGCATCTAATTCTTGCACACTGACGAGTGAATCAACAAAAACTCGATAGCCTTTTGGGGTAGGAATACGTCCGGCTGAGGTGTGTGGTGCATGGATTAAGCCCAAATCTTCAAGGTTAGCCATCACATTACGAATAGTCGCAGAACTCAATGACAAACCACTATGACTTGCTAGCGCAGTTGATGCGATAGGTTGCCCATTATCAATGTATTGCTCAACTAGAACCTTTAACAGATGTTTGGCTCTTTCGTTTAACTCTGGAAAAGACTCTTGCGAACTATTCATAAACTAAATATGAGTTTCCTTATTAGTTTATCAAGTAAGAGACTGAATTCGATCCATCGCTTTTTCAAGGTTTTCCATACTAGTCGCATAAGAAATTCGGATATAACCGCCCATACCAAAAGCTGACCCAGGAACCAAGGCAACCCCTGCTTCTAATAACTTGGTCGCTAGTTCAGTATCATCGTTAACCCCTTTCATTCT
>JAZGES010000294.1:0-5668 GCA_036478935.1 Thiotrichaceae bacterium | reverse complement strand
CGTATCGAAGTTACTAACAAAGATAAGACACTCTACCCGGGACAATTTGTAAAAACACACATAGATAGTCAAACGACGCATGATGCGATGACAGTGCCTGCTGAGGCAGTGCTACGTGGCTCGGATGGTGACTGGATGTTGTTTATAGAAGAGGCGCCTGGTATTTTTGAACCTAAAGAAGTAGATATTTTAGAGGACTTGGGTAGCACGTTGGTAATCAATGGACTTGAAACGGGCATGACCATTGTTAGCAAAGGGGCTTTTACACTTCAATCTGAACTAGCGAAAAGTGGCTTTAGTGTACACAACCATTAAACATCGAAGAGAAGCGCTTGCTAAGGTAGTTTGTCATTCTGGTGAATACCCGAATCCATCTTTGAACTGGCATCATGCTTCAGTGATGGATAGCGGTCTCCGACGGTATGATTATGATGGTTGCGGATATTTGAGTTTCCTCCTGCTGCTCAGTGACTACGTAGGAATAATAGATGTTAAATAAAGTCATTGAACTAGGAATCCAAAATAGACTATTAGTTCTGCTTGCTTTAATTATCACATTAGTTAGTAGTGTGATGATTTTGCCTAAACTGAATCTAGATGCTTTCCCTGATGTGACTAATATTCAGGTGCAAATTAATACCGAGGCAGAAGGGCTAGCTGCTGAAGAAGTAGAACAGCTTATAACCTTTCCTATTGAAGCTGTCATGTATGCTTTGCCTGATGTTGATGCTGTTCGTTCTATCTCTAAGACGGGCTTATCGGTTATTACGGTGGTCTTCAAAGAAGGCACTGATATTTACTTTGCCCGTCAATTGGTTTTCGAACGCTTACAGGCGGCTAAAGAGAATATTCCAAAGGGTGTGGGTACGCCTGAAATGGGGCCTAATACGTCGGGACTAGGTCAAGTCTTTCAATATATGCTGCGTTCTGACAAACCAGAATACGATGCAATCGCACTGCGTAGCCTCAATGATTGGGTCGTGAAACTATTGATTATGCCCGTTGATGGTGTAACGGATGTGTTGTCATTTGGTGGTGAAGTTAGACAGTATCAGGTACAGATAAACCCAGAACGCTTGCTGGCATATAACTTGAGTAGTCAGGAAATAGTTGAATCGATTGAAAGTAATAACCGTAATGCAGGGGGTTGGTATCTGGATCGTTTTGACGAACAACTAGTGATTCGAGGTGTGGGCTGGATTCGCAGTGATGAGGAGGGGCTCAAAGATCTTCGAAATATTCCCTTAAAAACAGTGGATGGCAATGTTGTTCGTGTCGCCGATGTAGCAACGGTTGCGTTTGGTGCTGAAATTCGCCAAGGCGCAGTCACAATGATAAATCGCGATGCTGAAGGTAATGTAAAACCACTGGGTGAAGTAGTCGTGGGTATTGTCTTAAAACGGATGGGTTCAAACACAAAAGCCACTATCGAAAGTATCAAGGAGCGGCTTCCTGCAATACGTACTGCGTTACCCGAAGGAGTCAGCATTGAGCCTTTTTATGATCAGTCTGAGTTAGTTGATAAAGCAGTCAACACGGTAACTTATGCGCTACTACAAGCTTTTGTATTAATAAGCGTTATCTTAATGTTATTTCTGCTGAATTTTAGAGCCACTTTTTTAGTGCTTATTTCTGTTCCCATTTCCATTGGGTTGGCATTAATGATGATGGCTTATTGGAATATTTCTGCCAACTTAATGTCTCTGGGAGGACTAACGATTGCTATCGGTATATTGGTTGATGGTTCAGTGGTTATGGTAGAACACATCTTTAGTCGCCTTACTCGCCTTACCCAGAACACGAGAGAGGGTGAGCAGCACATCGGTCTATTAATTCAGGAATCTGCTAAAGAAGTAGCACGCCCTGTGTTCTTTGCTGTGATGATTATAGTTATCGTATTTTCTCCTTTGTTCACCCTACAAGGCGTAGAAGGTAAGTTATTTCAGCCGATGGCCATTTCGATTATATTGGCGATGCTTGCTTCATTGTTAGTTGCGTTAATTGTTGTGCCCGCGGTGGCAAGCTGGTTATTTAGAAGCCATGTAAGCCAGCGTAGAAATCCCTTATTGTGGGTTTTAGGCACTGCTTATCGTCCCTTACTTAAAGCAGCAATGGCTGCTCGCTGGTTAGTAGCAATAGTTGCTTTGATTCTATTTATTGGCTCCTTATGGCTGGCGACTACATTGGGTACGGAGTTTGTACCGGAGCTTGAAGAAGGTACGCTTAATGTGCGAGTGACTTTAGCTCCCTCATCTAGTTTGAATACTTCATTAAAAGTAGCACAAGCCTTGGAAAAGCAGATTATGACATTTCCAGAAGTGTTGTATGCGTCCTCTAGAATTGGTCGTGCCGAAATTGGCGGTGATCCTGAACCAGTCTCTAATGTTGAAATTTATATTGGACTTAAACCAGTTGCAGAATGGATAAGCGCAACTAACCGTATGGAGTTGCAGCATTTGATGGAAGAGAAAATGTCGGTTTATCCCGGTTTGCTGTTCTCATTCTCCCAGCCTATTGCTACTCGTGTAGATGAGTTGCTTTCAGGAGTAAAGGCACAACTGGCAGTTAAATTATTCGGTCCTGATCTAGCTATATTAGCTGAGAAAGGAAAAGAGATAGAGGCTTTAGTGCGTAACACTGAAGGAACGCGTGGTGTTGAAATGGAGCAAATTTCAGGCGAGGCGCAGTTGACTATTCGTCCTGATCGTGAGGCTTTGGCACGGTATGGTATTTCGGTTGGCGAGATTATGTCATTGGTTTCAAATTCAATAGGTGGTGTCGAAGCAGGGCAGATCATCAGTGGAAACGAGCGCTACGATATTTATGTTCGTCTTGATGAGCAGTATAGAAACAATGTTAAAGCCATTCGTAATCTCATTATTAAATCGCCTCAAGGTGCTTGGGTTAAATTGCACGAAGTGGCTAGTGTGAGTATTGAGTCGGGTGCGCCGCAGATTCGGCGCGATGATGTACAGCGTCGAGTGGTGATTCAATCGAATATTGAAGGTCGTGATATGGGAGGTTTGGTTGCTGAGTTACGTGAAAGGATTAATACTGAAATCGAATTGCCAGCGAGCTACAGTGTCGTTTTTGGTGGTCAATTTGAAAATCAACAACGGGCTCAAAAACGTTTGATGATCGTAATACCTTTATCGCTTGGGCTGATTTTTTTATTACTTTATTTTGCATTTCATTCCGTCGGTCAAGCTCTACTAGTTATGCTTAATGTTCCATTAGCTTTGATTGGCGGTATCGTTGCTTTATCAGTTACGGGGCAATATCTTTCTGTACCTGGCTCTATCGGCTTTATTGCTCTATTTGGTACCGCTGTTTTGAATGGAGTGGTGATGGTGAATGCCATTAATCAAGAACGTGAAGCGCGACGACTTGCTAGTGCTGATGGCGTTGTTGTGGATGATGCAGTAACTAATGATGCAGTGATTAGTGATGCAGTGATTAGTGATGTGGTAATTAAAGGCGCTATGTCACGGTTAAGACCTGTCTTAATGACAGCTTCAATTACTGTTTTAGGGCTAATTCCTATGCTGCTGGCAACAGGTGTAGGTGCAGAAATACAGCGACCATTGGCAACGGTAGTAATAGGTGGGGTTGCCTCAGCAACAGTGCTTACATTATTTGTATTGCCTGCTTTGTACGAGTTCTTCTCTAAAGCGAAATATAGGAATTATTGACTATAACGTATAGAAGTTACTCTTCTTCTAAAGGTTCACCGTACATAATGAGGGAGTGGTCAACCAATTTAAAACCATGCTCTTTGGCGATTTCTCGTTGACGGGTTTCAATAATCTCATCATGAAACTCAACAATCCTGCCCGTTTTCACATCAACAATATGATCATGATGATCACCATGATTAAGCTCAAAAACAGACTGCCCACTTTCAAAATTATGACGGACTACCAGACCCGCAGTTTCAAATTGAGTTAGCACACGGTAAACCGTAGCAAGCCCGATTCCGGCTGAGTCTTGAATAAGTATTTGATAAATTTCTTCAGCACTGAAATGACGTTTAGTAGAATTTTCAAGTAGTTCAAGAATTCTCATGCGAGGTTGAGTGATTTTCAAACCAGCTTCTTTAAGGTCTTTTTGATCCATAATAGTGTGCTTTTGAGGTGTGTGCGAATAAGTATACCTTAAAGAGATTGATTCGCATTAATATTCTTTGAAGTTGCTTAGGCTCCACTCTACCTAACTCTGATAATGAGTCTTTTCATTTACTAAGACTTACTGTATTCTCCACAACACGTCGGGGCGTAGCGCAGTCTGGTAGCGCACCACACTGGGGGTGTGGTGGTCGCAAGTTCGAATCTTGCCGTCCCGACCAATTCAAAATACCACGACATCAAATATCCCACCTAAAACCCTATCATATAAGCCTTTCACAGATTCAATAGATAACACGGCATCAAATAAAATGCTGGTACATTAACTATTAAAGCTGGTATAAATGCTGGTAAATCTTTACAGCAAAACACCATACCAGCAATCATGAGCTATCAAACCAACAAACTAAACGATCCCGAATGCAGAAGCGCGAAACCCAAAGACAAGCTATACAGGCTTAGAGATGGAGGAGGGCTATCACTTGATATTCTTACATCAGGTTCTAAGGTGTGGCGGTACGGTTACAGAATCCACGGCAAACAGAAAACCTATACTATCGGTAGCTATCCAGATACCAGCTTATCTCAAGCGCGTACCAGCAGGAATGAAGCTAAAAAGCTGGTAAGCCTTGGTATTGATCCTTCTCAACAGAAGAAGATAGAGAAGCGACAAATCAATGAAAACTCTTTTCAGGCAATAGCAGAAACTTACCTTGAGCAACAAAAATCTGAGTGGACTACGGGCTACCACACAAAATATGAAAGTTATTTAGTAAGGGACGTTTACCCAATTATAGGGAGCAGGGTAGTTTCTGAAATAGAAGCACCTGAAATAATCACGATTATTCAAGCAGTGGCTAGTCGTGGCGCGATTGATGCGGCTAAACGTGTAAAGGGCTTTGTTCAGCAGGTATTTGATTATGCTTTGACTCATGGCAAATGCACCCGTAACCCTGTTAAATAATTGAACCTCAAGATGTTGCTGCCACATACATTAAGAAAGCATTATGCCGCGATAACTGAGCCACAAGAGCTAGGTATGCTATTACGTGCAATAGACGATTATGAGGGCGGTATTGTTGTAAAAAGTGCCTTACAGCTTGCCCCTTTTGTAATGGCTAGACCTTCGGAGATATGCAACGCTGAATGGTCAGAGATAGATTTTGATACAGCAACTTGGTCAATACCAGCAAAAAGAAGAAAGTTACCTAATCACCTAAAAAAAGCTAACCGTTCGGAGGATAGCCACATCATACCGCTATGCAGTCAGTCCTTAGCGATTCTTGAAAACATCAACCAGTATACAGGGAGAGGAACTTATATCTTTCCGAGTGCCAGAGGTAACAGCAGACCACTTTCAAACAATGCATTAAGAGCGGCTTTGCGTTGTATGGGGTATGACAATAATACGATTACTCCACATGGTTTTAGAGGTGTAGCCAGTACGCTTTTAAATGAGCAAGGATTCAGGACAAAGGTTATAGAAGCTCAGTTATCGCATAAGCTCAAGAGTGCGGTTGAGGGTGCTTATAACCATGCGGAAT
>JAZGES010000293.1:0-3043 GCA_036478935.1 Thiotrichaceae bacterium | reverse complement strand
CGTAAGCCTTCTGTGGCTAGCATCATGACGGGGAGTTTGGTATGAGTGAGTTCAGCTAGAAATTCTGTGTGTCCAGTAAACAGGAGCCCTGTCTTATCGCTAGCTTCATTAATGATGCCTTTGTGGATCGGCCCTGTAACAATGGCAGAAAACTCATTTTGCGTGCAGCCTAATGTGCCTCGCTTTATAGTTTCTAAAACATAGCTGGCATTATCACTGTTTAATTTTCCTGCTTGAATCGGCGCAGGGCACTCTACAGGGAGTACGGTCAGTGTGTGCTTGGCTTCGTTTGGTGTGTCGTTATCTGATTGGTATGTTTCTATTTGCAACGGCAACCCAAGTTGTTTTGCCCGATCTTTGAGCAGTTTTGGGTCAGCAATCACAACATAGTCTGCTAGTGATGTTTCTGCAGCAAGCTGTATGAGTAGGTCAGGGCCAATGCCCGCAGGTTCGCCTGGAGTGATGGCTATACGGATAGGGTGCATTAGGATTTTAGTCGATACTCTACAAAAGCATCATTTCTTAATTGCTTTAGCCAGCTATTATATTCTTTTTCAGCTTTATCTTTATTGAGTAGCCCCTTAGCTTGGTTTCGTAACATCCCCTCTGTATTGTCGATGGTTTTTTTCTCAAGTACTTGGAGTATGTGCCAGCCAAACTTAGTTTTGAAGGGCTGGCTGATAGAATTAATAGCTGTTTTCTTAAGGGTGCTTGCAAACTCAGGGACATAAGCTTGGGTTGATGCCCACCCAAGATCACCTCCACTAACTGCCGAACCTGCATCTTGAGAGTGTTGTTTGGCTAGAGTTGCAAAATCAGCACCTGCTAAAATTTGATTACGAATTTCAGCAAGTTTGTTTTTAAGTATGTTGTTGTTACTAGTTGGCGTGTTTTTTAATAAAATATGGCGTGCGTGAATTTCATTAACGACCACTTTCTTTACGCCTCGCTTATCCATAAGTTTGACGATATGAAAGCCTTTGGAGTCTTGAAAAACTTCTGATATTTGCCCTATTTCTAGTAGTGAAAGTTTACGTAGTTGGCTAGTAGGTAGGCTACTCGCGGCTGTCCACTCAGAGACTTTCGTTTGTTTAAGCTGTGAGCTTTTTTTATTGAGTACCTGAGTGCGCAATGTTTCAGCTTTGTTCTTAGATTTTAAAAACTCGCTGAGTGGGGTGCCAGCGGGAGCAGGAACCAAGATATGTTTTATTTTGTATTCGATGCCTTTTGATATGTCAGCACTTTGATTGGCAATAAGGTCATTAACTGCTTGATTGGTGATATTGGTGTTGCGTCGCAGCTGGCGTTTACGTAATTCATTAATTAATAGGCGTTTTCTTATTTGTTCACGAAAGGAGGCATAATTTATTCCTTCGCTTTTTAAGGCTTCTTGAAACTGTCCCAGTGTCAGTTTGTTTTGTTTTGCTAAATCCTGCATGGTTGCATTCAGAGAGGCATCATCAATAACCAACCCAATTTGTTTAGCTTTCTGGGTTTGTAGGCTATCCATGATGAGTGATTCAAGCGCTTCTTTTAGTAATACTTCATTAGAGGCGTTAGCAAAAGATTTTTGTGTTTTTAAACGCCTAGCTTGTTTTTGCACATCAGTCAGCATAACCACATCATCATTAACTACAGCTGCGATTTTATCAAGCGTTGCAGCCGCATAGCTAGCAGTGCTAATTCCAAGCAGGATCGACCCTATTGTTAGTAGCCGGAGTAATGAATGTATTAAGGTGCTCTGACGAAAACCGCCTAAGAAAAAAGGTGATTTAGAGGTGTGTTTAAGATTAATTGTCATATCCATAGATTTGTTCTTCCAAAAGGTCTGTAGCACCTGTTCCCAAGTTGCCTAGTCCTTTTAACTCAAATTCAATAAAAGGTACATTGTCATAAGTGACGTTGTCTGATGTCAAGAAGCGGCGAGCCACTAGTCGTGTTTTCCAGCAACAGTTTGCGTATTCTACACCACCAAATGTCTCTAGGCTGCGATCATTTTTTAGGTCATGCTCGAATTTTCCAACAATACTCCAATTCTTATTAATGGGAGTTGAGAACGATATTTCAGCTTGCTCAAACTCTTCATCCAAGTTGCGATAGGCTACATTGATCCTACGGTTCTTCTTATCCTTGTAATGTAGCCTAGCCTCGGTAGATGAAAAGGTCTCTTTTTGTGGGTCCCAATAGGTACTAGCTATAACGCGAATACGGCTGTTGAGTTCTCCTGCTAATTCTAAAGCAAGCTCTGAGCTACTACTATTGGCTATAGGTTCACCGGGAAGGGTTACTTTTCTGTCATTGAAAAAGAAAATTTGTCCTATGCTGGCAGTAAGTACTTCATGTCCATCTTTGGTATTAATCAAGCGAGTGGTTAACGCTGCGGTTAATTGGTTGGTATCGCCTATGCGATCCTTTCCGGTAAAGCGGTTTTTTGCAAATAATCGTGTGGATGTTGAGAAGCTACTAGCGGCTGAGTCAAATATAGGGATGTTGCTTTGGTCTTTATAGGGGGTGTAAGTGTAGAGAAGTCTGGGTTCAAGTGTTTGTACTTTGCTTGTATTATTTATATGTCTCTCAAAAAATAGTCCGCCGTCGATGCTCGCGGTGGGCAGTGTGCGAGATGGGGCATTGTCCGTTGAGGTGTTATCCAGACTATCTAAATTATCAAGTGAATAATGGGTATGTCTCAGTTGTACCGATGGTTCAACGTACCATGCTGAATTTCCAAAGCGTTTGCTGGCAGTGCTGTTAAGGTCAAACCGTAGACCTGTAATGGCGTTTTCTTTATCAAAGTTAACCAACTCTGTTTCAAAGAAGTATTGCGTGTCACCCGTTCTATAGGTGGGCGTGTATTGAAATCGCAGTTCTGGAAGACGAGAATACGGATTGTTATTGAGATTAAGCGTGTTGATGGTGTCTAGTACTTTGTAATCTTGAAGCGAAGTATTAAACGACCAGTTTTTGCCTAGGCGAGTTAAATCTATCCGGCGTTCTAGTGCGGCAATGCTAGAACTTACTAAAGAATCCCCGAAATCTTGGAAGT
>JAZGES010000292.1:0-3033 GCA_036478935.1 Thiotrichaceae bacterium | reverse complement strand
GATAACTTGTTTTCGAGCTACGCTTGAAGCTTGTAATTCCTTTTTTGCAAAAGCTAAAGCTGCGTTGGCATCACTACCTTTTGTGGGCAATTGTAATGAATCTAAATCCTGTAAATAGAATTTAAGTGCACTTTTATCGGTGGTTAAGGGTACAAACAAATGAGGCCTGGCGGCATACACCACTATACCCATTCGGGTGTTTTTTACTAGAGACAACAATTCATATGCTTCCAATGAAGCCCTGCGTATACGGCTCGGTATTATATCGATAGCATGCATTGAACGAGACAAGTCAATGACCATCATGATATCTACCAGTACTTCATTGCCATTATTGCTACCCAGTTGTTGGTCATCGGGCACACGTGGTCCAGCTAATGATAGTGCTAATAAAACCCAAGCTAACCCATAAGCAACATCACGAGAAAATAGTGTCTTGCCCAACTTCTGTTTTTGTTTGACTTTAATCCAAGGCAATAAATGCGAATCCGCAAACTGCGTTTGCTTGTATTTTTGTAACCAACGTAATACCAACCATAAAAATAATGGCTGAAGCGCTAATAGCAACCATAACGGTTGTCGCCAATCCAAACTGGATACAATGTTGGGCAATAACGCAAATAAATCACTCATCAGCGCCACCCTCCGACTCAGCTCTATAAGCTCTGAGCAAACAAAATAGTTGTTGTAATATTAATAAGAGCAAGCCCGCTAATAACGGATAAACAAATAAATGGGTTTGCTCATAATGAGGTTCAGGAGTCGCCAAATTTTGACGTTGCTTGGAGATATCTTGTAACGCTTGCTCCATCGCCTTGCTGTCATGCACCTGATAACTTGAGCCACGGGTTCGTTTGGCAATATCATCCAACAACGCGTGGTTAACGGCTTGATATAAGCCACCAGAGATAGGAGCCATGCTCTCTTTATCTAGTGAATGGTTCGACAAGCTTGAACCAATAGCGACGGTAAAAACAGGAATGTCACTTTCAGCGATGAGATCAGCGGCAGCAGCTGCTGTCACATTTCCTAGTGATTCGTGGGCATCCGTGAACAAGATAAAAGTTTGATGTCTCTTTGTTTGATCCGCCGAAGATGCTGTCAATGGGCTAGCTTTTGACATAGATTCGGACGTGGATTTTGACATTGACAGCGCCATCAACAACGCATCACCCACCGCACTATATCGACCAGCCAAAGTAGTAGTCACCCGTCCCAGCATACGCCGAATCAAACCTTGATCATGGGTCAAGGGAACTAGCAGATAAGGGGATTCACCAAAAACAATAACCGCTATCCGATCCCCTTCCATTTTACTGGCGAACTCATCCAGTAGGTTCTGCAATAACTGCATACGCTGAATCGGTTCACCCTCAACGCTATAATCCATTAACTGCATGCTAACGGAAGTATCTACAAGAAAAATAATATCTCTTTGTGGTGGCGGATCCGGCAGCTGCTCGCCAATTAACACCGGTTGTGCCAAAGCAATAATGAACAAGCTGACGACTAAACCTTGCATCCAGCTCAGAGGTTTACGCCAGATTGTTTTAAGCTTTTTGCTAGTATACGTTTCTGTTATGACTGCTAGCGCTTGTGCATAAGGGTGATAGTAATGGTGTGTTGTAATATCAATATCTACTATCGACGGGTTATGCGAAGACTGTTCGACAGCAGAAGAACTAATCCACCACAGCAGAAAACCCCAGAAAAGAGGGATTAGCACCAACCAGTAACCAGAGAGGAAAAGAAACTCACCGCTAGTTACTCCTACACTCATTCTTGTAACCACACGCTAGCTTGTTTAAATAGCGTTTGTATTTCTTGACTGGTTGGGTTGTCATTCGAATAGCAAGCTACATCCAATTTAGTTTGAAAAGCTTTCCATGCTGATAGATTCTTAGGCTTATATTCATCCAGTCGAGCTACGTTTAGCCCTTTTCTTAGTACACTGGCGAGCTGGATCACTTGCTGTTCAACATTCTTACTTCTTTCCAATCGATTTAATTCACGCTTTGCTACCGCAACACGGCTATTCCTCAGGTGTTTCCATCGCCCTATGATAAAACCTAAAGCTACGATCAAAAGACCTAGTACGAACATGACGATCCAGCTAGTGATCCCATCATCTGGAGGTAATAACAATCCATTCAATTGATCCGATAGTAGATTTTCCAAGCTTGATTTCATTCTTTATGCCTTAAACCTTTTACTTAGGGGCAATGAAATCTGCTTATGAATATCATCATGGTGGGTAAAAATTCTGCTATAAGAAATCCCAATATCTGCTATTGCATTTTTAATATTATCAGAATGTTGTCTTGCATAAGTTATAAAGCTCTTTATCTCTTTTTCATTCTTGGTATTTAGAGAGAAATGTTGATTTGTATTCATGCCTTGTAAGCGAATTTTTCCCACATTAGGCAACTCAATTTCTGCACTATCCATGATATGAATAGCTTGTACCACGTACTGTTCTTGTAAATGAGCTAACTCGTTTTGGGTATCTTTTGTTAAACCGCTGACTAAATCTAAAAAATCGCTAATAACGTAAACTAACGATCCTTTAGGAAGGTGTAGCTTTATTTCATTTAATGCCGATTTAAGGCTCGGCTCTGAGCGTTTCTCACTTTGCTTATCAGCCTCGCAAGCTGTATTGGCGTGCAACAAGAATGAAGCCGTATTTAAGTGATCAAACCACTTCACATCATCCTCAAGTATTAACACATTAAAATCTATTTGATGAAATTCAGCAGCGTAAGCTAGTAGCACAGCACAACGTAATGCTTGCGTTATCTTCAGTCGGCTTCGCGTTCCAAACACCATAGAGCTTCGTTTATCTAGTACGATACACAAACTCGGTCGAGATTCAATGTGATAGGTCTTAACAAAGGTTTCATGACTGCGCGCACTGAGTCGCCAGTCTATATAACGGGGATCATCACCTTGCTGATAAACACGACTCTCTGCATAGTCCATACCACTACCGATGGGTGTGCTGGGCAGCCAGCCGGCTTCTCTTGAAGTGAGTGT
>JAZGES010000291.1:0-4093 GCA_036478935.1 Thiotrichaceae bacterium | reverse complement strand
GCTTTAATTAATGTTTCCAATACTCTACGAGATACTTTTTGTGAACTTACTCGCTTGCACAAGTCAACAAAAGAGGTGAATTCTCCTTCTTTCTCACGATTTTCTACGATCAAATCAATCGCCGCTTCACCTGCACCTTTCACAGCACCTAGACCATAGACCACACTACCCTTTTCATCCACTGTGAACTTATAATGCGAAAGGTTGACATTCGGTGGAACCACTACCAAACCCTGTTGTTTACAGTCATCAATAAAGATAACCATTTTATCAGTGGTATCCATATCGGAGGACGACACCGCCGCCATAAACTCAGCCGGATAATGCGCTTTTAGCCAAGCTGTTTGATAGGAAACCAGCGCATACGCGGCAGAGTGCGATTTATTAAATCCATAACCGGCGAACTTCTCCATCAAGTCGAAGATATAAGTAGCTGTAGCTTCTTCTACTCCATTTTTTACCGCTCCTTCCATAAAGATAGACCGCTGTTTTGCCATTTCCTCAGGTTTTTTCTTACCCATTGCACGACGTAGCATATCTGCACCACCCAGCGTATAACTCGCTAGAACCTGTGCAATCTGCATAACCTGTTCCTGATAGAGGATGACTCCATAGGTTGGTTTTAAAATGGGTTCTAGATCAGGATGTGGATATTCGACTTTTTGTCGACCTGCTTTACGATTTACGAAATCGTCTACCATGCCGGAACCTAGCGGCCCTGGTCGATACAAAGCAACTAGTGCAATAATATCTTCAAAAACATCAGGTTGAAGACGTTTTATCAAGTCCTTCATACCGCGTGATTCTAACTGGAAGATGGCAGTGGTTTGACAAGCTTGTAGCAACTCAAAAGAGGGTCTATCTTTGAGGTCTATCTTGGCAATATCTATGGGTTCTTTGTTTAGTTTAATACGTCTTGCATTGACGGTTTTTAACGCCCAATCAATGATCGTCAGATTACGCAAGCCTAAAAAGTCAAACTTCACCAAGCCCACGGCTTCAACATCGTTCATATCGTATTGAGAAACGACATTGCCACCATCTGCATCACATAAGATAGGTGAGAAATCAGTGATCAAACTTGGAGAGATCAGTACGCCTCCAGCGTGCTTACCTGTATTTCTGGTTAAGCCTTCAAGTTTCAACGCTAAGTTCATCAAGCCCTGAACTTCTTCATCCCTATCATAAAGTGCTTTTAGGTCTTCTGACTCTACTAAGGCTTTAGTCAAATTGATTCCCAAATCCATCGGGATTAATTTGGCTATGCGATCAACAAAACCATACGGATGGCCTAGTACTCGACCTACGTCACGGATAACGCCCTTCGCTGCCATGGTGCCGTGGGTGATAATCTGAGAGACCTTTTCTCGTCCATAGTTACGCGCCACATAATCAATCACCTTGTCACGGTTATCCATGCAAAAGTCGATATCAAAGTCAGGCATGGAGATACGTTCGGGGTTTAGGAATCGTTCAAACAGCAGGTCGTATTCAAGTGGATCTAGATCAGTGATCTTCAGGGCATAAGCCACTAATGAGCCTGCACCCGATCCACGACCAGGGCCTACGGGAATATCATTGTCTTTTGACCATTCGATAAAGTCGGCAACAATCAAAAAGTAGCCCGGGAAACCCATGCCGATAATAACGTCTAGCTCGATTTGCAAACGTTCATCGTAGGGTTTTCGCTTTTCTGCAAAGTCCTCGGCTTTAGTATCAAGCAGGACTTCAAGGCGCTCCTCTAGACCCTTTCTGGATTCATCAGCAAGAAATTCATCAATGGTAAAACCCTCTGGAATCGGTGTATCCGGTAGGTAGTTTTTTCCTAATGTTAACGGTAAATTACAGCGCTTGGCTATCTCCACCGTGTTTTCTAATGCTTCGGGGATATCAGCAAATAGCTCCTGCATTTCTTCAGCACTACGCAGGTATTGTTGGTCTGTATAATTCTTCGGACGATTCTTGTCATCCAGCACATACCCTTCTGAGATACACACTCGTGCTTCATGTGAGTAGAAGTCATCTGCTTTGAGAAAACGCGTGTCATTAGTTGCAACAACAGGAAGATCAAGTTGAGTTGCAAGGTGTACAGCTGCATGAAGATAGTCTTCATCCCCATTACGACCCGTGCGTTGTAGTTCAACATAATATCTATCAGGAAAAATAGCTGACCATTGAGCCGCTAACTCTGCGGCTTTCTCGGTATTTCCATCAATTAACGCTTTACCTACATCCCCACTTTTTCCACCCGATAATGCGATCAATCCAACAGAAAATTCCTTAACCCACTCCTGAGTCACACGCGCAATGCCTTTGTGTTGCCCATCGGTATAAGATTTTGAGATAAGCTTGGAAAGGTTGCGATAACCTTCATCATTCTGGCACAACAGAATCAGATGAAAAGGGGCGCTATCATCATCCTCATTATCTAACAGGATATCCACACCAAAAATAGCTTTGATGCCAGCACCTATAGCCGCGCGATAAAACTTTACCAACCCGAAAACATTATTAAGATCGGTTAATGCCACAGCTGACATACCGCCATCTTCAACCGCCTGCACCAAAGGCTTAATGCGGATAGTGCTATCAGATAGGGAGTATTCAGAGTGAAGGCGGAGGTGGACGAAACTCATAGATGGTGGCTCTTGGTGATTCGTTAGTTTCGTTTAGTTTAGCAAAGATATATTAAATTGGAGCGACTATATTCTCGTTTGGCTACTGATCATGATAGAATATAAGTTTATATGACCAACTAGACTCATAAAGGTCAACTAGACCATCTTATTTAGAGGTACTTATGATTGTTAACATTTCAGAAGCAAAGACTAATCTCTCAAAACTTATTGATCGGGTTTATCACGGAGAAACTATTGTTATAGCTAAAAATAATCTACCTATAGCTGACCTTGTTATACATAAACCTACAGGTAAAAGAAAACTAGGTTTACTAAAAGGAAAACTAACAATACCAGATAATTTTTCGGATGAGGATGATGAAGTAAATGAAATGTTTTATGGGGAAGATTAGTGAGGATTCTAATAGATACGCATATTTTCTTATGGGCTATTTCCGAGCCACATAAACTATCTAAAACCCAACGTACGGAGTTAGAAACATTATCTAATATTATCTATGTTAGCTCCATCACAATAGTTGAGATAATGATAAAAACATCATTAGGTAAATTGAATGTTGATTTTGATCCTTTAGAAATAGCTGAAAAGAGTGGTTTTGAACTACTTGATTTTAGTGCTCTTGATGGTATGGCACTCAAAGATATGCCGTTCCATCATAAAGACCCATTTGACAGAATGTTAATTGCGCAATCCATTAACAATAAATTTCACATCATGAGCGATGATAGTAAATTTAAGCACTATGATTGCAAACTTATTAAATAGCCCTACTCAGGAATATAAGCCCGCTCAACCGCCTTTTTAGTCACAACTCCATAAATATAGGAACTAGAACTTGCATGCTTTTCTTGGAAAACCACATAGAGTGACTCCGCACCATGAGTAAATTTCTCATGCGCTTGTAACAGGTTGGCTTGTAGCGAGATGGGAGTCAAAGAAAGTCGTTTAGCTGGTATTTCTAATAAATTAACCTCTTCGCTCACATCATCCATTTTTTCATCCCGTTCCCACGCTAGATATTTTGCCAATTCTAAAACGTGCATTGAGCTGGAGATTTCGCCTGATTCGTCATTCACAATGACCCAATTGTTTTTGGCATGTATTAACATTTCTGCTTGTTCACGAGAAATTACGGGATCATGCCGCTCAAAGCTTTTATCTAACGCGCTAGCTACACCAACTGAACGCAATACCTGCACTACGGGGTTTAGTGAATAGTCGAGACCGTTTGATCGCAATATGGTGACAAAAAGAGATTTCTTATTGAAAACTTCACTGGCAGTTAATTGCGCCACTACTATCACCAGCATTCCTGAAAGGATAATACCCGGGCTATAGGTCAGCTCTACCATAGCTATAAGCGCTGCCAAGGGGGCTTGTAAGCTTGCTCCCATCATGGCGCCCATGCCCAACAATGCATAAGAACTGACGTGAGAATCTCCACCCGTTACTT
>JAZGES010000290.1:0-2831 GCA_036478935.1 Thiotrichaceae bacterium | reverse complement strand
TTATTATTTATCAGCTAGTTAACATAAGTTAATTGATGTTTTATAGATCTATACTATAGTCCTATAAATATAGGGGGAATTTCTGTTTTAGTCTGTGTTTAGTTCTTCTACACAGCGGTGCATAGGTTGTTGATAAGTAGGCGTAGTCTTCAATTAAACTTATGAAAACAAAAATTCTATCTATATGCCACAAGTGAAATTTGCTCAATCAAAGGTCGAAGCTTTTATACCAAGGTTGTATATGAAACGCGGCTTTTAGTTAAGCATTTTTCTTCAATATCTTAGCGCTATCGAGGAGTTCTGTAATGAAACTATTAACCTTTTTACGGTGGGGAATGTGTGCTGGTTCACTCATCTTCGCCTCCACAGTCTGGGGGGCCGTTGATAAGCCGCCCATGGAAATGTCGGCAGAGACAAAAGAATGTGTCGCCTGCCACAAGAAAAACAACCCAGGAATTACCCAACAATGGGGCGCTAGTAAGCACTATCGTGCCAAAGTAGGTTGTTACGAGTGTCACGCAGCCGATGAAGGCGACGCCGATGCCTTTATGCATGATGGAAAAAAAGTTAAAAAACTTATTTCAATCATCGTTTCTCCTAAAGACTGTTCAAACTGTCATGAAAAAGAAGTTAAGCAGAATGCTGAATCGCATCACGTGAAAGCGGCAGCGATATTGAACTCACTGGATAACTTGCTGGCAGAAGTGGTTGAAGGTAATAGTGATCTAGTTACTCCGGCTTTTCCCAATGGTACTTCAGCAGCGGCCGTAAATGGTTGTTGGCAGTGTCACGGATCTAAAGTCGTTGTGAACGAAGATGGTTCACTTGATGCAGCCACATGGCCTAATACGGGTATTGGGCGTATCAATCCAGATGGATCGGAAGGTGCTTGTACCGCTTGTCACTCTCGTCATATGTTCTCAGTTAAACAGGCTCGCGAGCCAAGAACGTGTGGTAAGTGTCATATGGGACCGGATCATCCTCAGAAAGAGTTATACGAGGAATCTAAACACGGTATCCAGTTCGCTTCGCATGAGCAAAAGATGAACCTTGATAATCCTAAGTGGGTTGCTGGTGAAGATTACTTCCAAGGTCCTACTTGTGCAACGTGTCACATGAGTGCTACTCGTAAGCAAGATGTTAACCATAATGTGGGTTTACGTATCTCTTGGAACAACCGTCCGCCTATCTCTGTACGTCCTGAGACTACCGATAAGAAAATGGGCTTAGTTACCCAGAATATTGGTTGGGAAGAGCGTCGCGATAATATGAAAGACGTTTGTTCAGCTTGTCATACGGAAGACTATATTGATAACTTCTATGTTCAATATGACGGTATGATCGACCTTTACACCAAGAAGTTCGCTAAGCCTGGTCTTGCACTATACAAAGCTGCTAAGCCGCTTATGAAGCCTGCTAAATTCAGTAATAAGATTGACTGGATCTGGTTTGAGTTATGGCATCATGAGGGTCGTCGCGCTCGTATGGCTGCTTCTATGATGGCTCCTGACTATGCGCATTGGCATGGTACTTACGATCTTGCTAAGCACTTCTACACGAAGTATGTGCCTGAGCTAGAGAAGCTAATCAAGAAAGGCGAAAAGTCTAAAGATGCTAAGAAGCAAGAAGCTGCTAAGCACTTGAAAAAGACGCTAGACGATATTCTTAATTCATCAGATCATATGTGGTACTTAAACAAAATGACTGATAAACAGAAGGAAATCCGAAAGGCTGCTCTTGAAGCAGGTAAGTTGTATAAAGAATCATCGAAATTAGTTAAGTAAACTTTTTTTGATTAATCTTTAACTAAGCCCTCTCTCCACAATGTGTGTAAGCAGTGGGGGAGGGCTTTTTTTTGACAATCAAAAGTAATATGAGGAATTTAAAATGATTAAATTAATATTATTAACAGTGGCATTTTCATTAGCCCCCATTGCTGCTGCCAACACGGATAAAGAAGCTAGCAAGCCCGCGATAGATATGTCTTCCGCAAATAAGGCGCATGCTGCAATCAAATCAGACGAAAAGGCAAATCAGCCCTTTTGGTCAAAAGATCAGGTGAAACAATCAGAATTAGAAGTAAAGTACAAAAAAGCTATTACTGATAACCCTGATGACAAAAAGAGCCTTGCTTATTTAGCCGGCTTATACCTTTCCAATAACAAGACAGGAAAAGCGATTGATGCCTATCAAGATGCAATAACGGTTGATGCTGAGAACCCTAAGTTATTTGCTGCTTTAAGTATTGCTTATCTGCATCACTCTAAATACGAGATGGCACAAGCTATGGCGGATGAAGCATTAAGACTTGACCCAAAAATGAAAGGGGTGGACAAAATTAGTGAATATGTTATTGCAAAGCAAGAAGCTATTAAAGCTGCTTCTGAAGCTCCCGCTGAAGGCGAAAAAATAGATATGTCGAAAGGTGGAAGCCTTCATGGGACATTAGCACCTGTTGGTGGCGCTAAACCATCTGATAAGATACATAACCCTAAAAAATAGCATCAGCTTAAAAGCCAGCCTATACGCAAGCAGGGGTACAAAGTTGTTTGCTGGGTGTGGCTAGAAGTTGTAACCCTTTTATCTAACTATTTCTAATATTAATAGTTACAAAAGTCTATTCAGCATTTAGCAATGCAGATTAAGGGGTTCAAATTAAGGCAGCTATGTCATGCCGGTGAAGACCGGTATCCATCATTGAAGCATAGTGCCAGCGGTAACATAGATTCTGGCCTCCGCCAGAATGACGAGCTACCATTTGATTCACTGCGATTCTAATCAGTTTTCTGTAACAACTGAACGGACTTTCGCAATTATTAATACTATTGTGA
>JAZGES010000289.1:0-2992 GCA_036478935.1 Thiotrichaceae bacterium | reverse complement strand
ACATGATCAGCTGGGTGACTAAACGTGAGTACAACACCCTATCGCTGCACGAGCTGTATGATTTAGATTTACTAACAGATAAAGAGTATGACTCGCTCATCTCCAGCCGCAACTTTCTATGGAAAGTACGCTATGCCATACATTTGTTAGCCAAAAGAAAAGAAGACAGACTACTTCTTGAACACCAACAAGCACTGGCTAAAATATTCGGTTATCACAACGATGCTGCCAATGAAGCCGTTGAACAGTTCATGCATCAGTATTATCAAGTTATCACCACGATGGAGCGAATGAGTGAGCTTCTACTAGGTATCTTTAGAGAAAACATCCTCCCTGTTGCAGCTGACGAACAAGAAGTAAAAATTAATGATTGGTGTATTCGCAACGGTAACTATATTGAAATAACCAACCCTAATATCTTTTTAGAGCAACCTCACACCCTGTTAGAGCTATTTAATATTCTCCAAACCACTTCGGGCATTCGTGGGCTTGTGCCTCGCACCATTCGCCTGATTCACTCTCACCTCCATATCATCAACGACGATTATCGTGCCAAGCGAAAGCATAAAGAAATATTCATGCAAATCATGTCCGAATCGCATGGCATTACCTATGTGCTACGCCGCATGAATCGTTATGGAATTCTCGCCGCATGGATTCCAGCCTTCGCGAATATTGTTGGTCGTATGCAATTTGACCTTTTCCATGCTTATACCGTAGACGACCACACACTGCGTGTTATCCGCATGATGCGTAGAAATAGCGTCCCTGAAGGCGCAGAAGACATGCCCTATGAAAGCCTAATCTTCAAAAGCCTCCCTGACCCCAAAATCCTCTACTTAGCCGGATTATTTCATGACATTGCAAAAGGCAGAGGTGGCAGTCATTCAGAATTAGGTGCAGTAGATGCTTATGATTTCTGCCGACTTCATCATCTTGATTATTACGATTCACATTTAGTGAGTTGGCTAGTAGAGAACCATCTCCTCTTCAGCATGACGGCACAACAACGTGATATCAGTGACCCCGAGGTTATCCAAGAATTTGCACAACAGATGATGTCATCTATTCGACTGGATTATCTCTATTTGTTAACTATTGCGGATATACGTGGCACCAATGCAAACTTATGGAATGGCTGGAAGCACTCACTTTTACAAAGTCTCCACAAGAATACGCGTCGAGTACTTAAGCATAGCTTGGCTCCTTCATCATCTGCACAACTGGTCGAGCAAAAACGTGAATCTATATTAGAACAGCTCCCCATTCATACCATTGATAAAGACAGTGGTGATCAGTTTTGCAAACGTATGGGTGATGATTATTTACTAAACCATTCTGTCGATAACATTTTATGGCAAATGTCTTATATACAAACAGAAAGTGTCTATCCGCTAATTCAGTTACGTCAAGATAAAAAGCGCAACACCACCGCTTTGTTTATCTACACCCATGGCTCAGATGAGCTTTTTGCACAAACAACCGTTGTCCTTGGAAAACTTAATATCAATGTAGTTGCTGCTTACATTATGCAGACACCTAATGGGTTCTCATTAGAAACTTTACATATTTTAGACCAAGAAAATCAGCCTCTAACGCATAGTGACACTCAAACACGACTTATCAATGCACTTCGAGAAGAGATTACCAGCAACGAGCCAACGCAAGATTACCACTACCGAATGCCTCGATTGTTAAAAGCATTTGATGTGAAAACACAAATACATATCGAGCAAGATCATGAAAAGCAGCAAACGCGCATCACCCTACGAACTATTGACGTCCCAGGGCTACTCGCAAAACTCAGCCGAATATTTTATGAATTAGAATACCGAGTAGTCGGTGCAAGAATCACCACATTAGGAGAGGAAGCAGAAGATATCTTTTATCTGACCGACTTTGATGACAAGCCTGTTGTTGATGAGAAAAAACTTCAACTATTACATGATACGCTTATCGAAAAAATAGATAATATTGAGCAAAAATAATGCGAGTGCTTTGTCGTCAGAGCGTTGACCGATAATTTGCACGGATAGCTCTAGCCCTTGTCCGTGCCTCCCGTACTGAACTAAGGAAACTCTGACCCGTCATCAGTTGTTTCCTAATCAGCAAACCCAACAGGATAGATCATGAAAAAACTAATCGTATCAGTTAGTGCAGCAGCATTATTGCTTAGCTCTAGTTTAGCTATATCGCAAGAAACATTAAGAGTACTGACATGGAAAGGTTATGCACCTACGAAACTGGTTAAAGCATTTGAAGAAGAGACAGGCATTAAAGTAAAGCTTACCTATTCTAATAATGAAGAGATGGTTGCCAAGCTTCGTGCAACACGTGGTGCGGGTTTTGACATAGCTCAGCCAAGTCAGGACAGAATCGCTTTTGTACAAAAGAAATACCCAATTTATCAAGCCATTAATTATAGCAAGGTAGATACTGCTCAGCTTACTACCTCTATGGTAGATGCGGTAAAAAAGAACTCCGGCGTTGATGGTAAAAGTTATGCTGTACCGCATTGCTATGGTACGACAGGTATGATCGTCAATAAAAAGTTAGCACCTGATGCCAAAGATTGGTCTGACTTATGGAATGAAAAATATACAGGAAAAATTTCTTATCGTTTAAAAAGACCTTTGTTAATTGCAACTGCATTTGGTATGGGTAAAGACCCTTTTGCTTTATATGACGATAAAAAAGCCTATAAAGCGCTAATGAAAGAAGTTGAAACAAAGCTGATTGACAGCAAAAAGCACGTTAAAAACTACTGGACAAGTGGTGATACACAAGTACAAATCATTAAAAGCGGCGATGCCAATGTAATCTCAGGCTGGGATGGTAAAGGCTGGACACTACACAAAAGCAATCCTGATATTGATTTCATTGCACCTACAAGTGGCGCACTAGGTTGGATTGATACCTTCGCTATTCCTGCAAAATCAAAGAATGTAGAGGGCGCATATAAGTGGATGAACTTTATGTTATCGCCAAAAAA
>JAZGES010000288.1:0-2255 GCA_036478935.1 Thiotrichaceae bacterium | reverse complement strand
GACTTTGCCAGGATTCGATACCCATGCGGGTCAGGCAGTAACCCACCAAAATCAGCTGAGTTATTTAGCTGAAGGTTTGCATTCATTCTCTCGTGCGATGAAAAGCTCAAGAATGTGGGATGATGTTTTAGTGATGACCTACTCAGAATTTGGGCGTAGCATCAAAGAAAATCTAAGTGGCGGTACGGATCATGGTACAGCTGCACCTCAGCTAGTCATGGGTGGAAAGGTTAAAGGCGGTCAGTTATACGGCGATAGAGCTGATTTACAGAACCTTGATAGCGAAGGTGACTTAAATTACTCAACCGATTTTCGTGCTATCTATGCAACGGTTGCACAAAGCTGGTGGGGACAAGAGAATCCTTGGGAGCAGCACTCGCCTATTGACTTTGTGTAGTCGTAACTGCTGATTATGTATCTATGACTGAAGTGTAGTTGCCACTTCAGGAATACTCTTATTTACCAGCACGGCGGTAGCGCTCAAAAAGGCTCAGCACCCAAGGCCTAATCGCAACAACCATCGTTGTTCCCATCCTGTTTTCCACAGGGATGTGCTTATCTTGCTCTAATTCCAGTTCAAATTCTTTAGCTACCCGTATCATTTTTTCATGAAAGGCATTGAGTCTATCTAACGACATCCAGCCATGTGATACCAGCCGCATTTCCCCTTCTCTATTAAAGCCTGATTTAAAAAACTCACTTTGGATTTCTTTCTCAAAGAAGGTTTGTATAGGACCGTTTTCAATCCACTTAAAGCTAGTTGAAAGCAATATTCGCACTTTGTTGTGGGGTAATAGTTCGATCACACCCATCTGATCAAGTCGAGTGAGTAAATGCTGTCCTTCAAAACGATCAATATTAAATACCCTGATAATTTTTTCATACGACCAGCCGTAAACGAGATGAACTGTGACCAACATGAGTTTCTCATCGCCAATAATGTCTTGCTCATATTGACGTGTTAGGTGGAGTACATGTTGACGCTGTTTCACCGCTTTAGTGGCTAGTTGGAGGATATCTATGTTGGCAATGTTGCAGATGCTTTCTAGCCGGCTAATGCTCATATCTTGAGTACTGAAAAGACGCTTGATGCTGGATTCGGATAACTGTAACTTTCCGCCTATTTGGGCATAGGTAATTTGCTGTAAACGTAGTTCTGATTTTAAGGTCTGGATGAGTTCTTGCGTTGATGCCATTGTGAGTGTGCTCAATTTTCATATTGATGAGTATCGTATAATAGTACTTATAAGTCATAATAATAAAACTTTAACAAGAATAGTTGTAAATAATAGCTCTTCATTAGATTGTTCAATCACCTCATGGTCTGGGGTGAAACGATAATAGTAAATAAACAGGAGTTATCTAATGAGATACTTAAAGAAAATTTTAACAACAAAAATAATGGGCACTGTCGTGTTTTTGTTAGGGTCTATAGGGCTTATATCATCAGCTAATGCAGCAGGCATACTCAAGCCAGTTAGCAGTCAAGCTGAAAGCATTATCAATAAATCACAACACGTTACCGTAACGGTTGAAGATGGTTATGCCATCACTCAAGTTGATCAGATTTTTCACAACCCCAATAAGCAAGATCTAGAAGCAGTTTATAGTTTCCCTGTTCCTGAAAAAGGAACGGTTTCTGAATTCACCATGTGGATTGATGGTCAACCTGTAACGGGTGAGGTGTTGGCTAAAAAGAAAGCACGGCAAGTGTATGAAGCTGAAAAGGCAGCAGGTCGTGAGGCGGGTTTAACCGAAAAGCAGGATCATTATCGCTTTGAAGTAAAGGTGTCATCGGTGCGAGCTAACAGTGATCAGCGAATTCGTTTTGTGTATATGCAAGCAGCTGATATTGATACGGGAATGGGGCGTTACGTATACCCACTAGAGGAAGGTGAAACGGATGAGAAAGCACTGTCATTCTGGAAAATGGATGAGACAGTAGAGGACTTCAGTTTTACCATGAAGCTACGCTCAAGTTACCCCGTAGATGGAATGCGTTTACCCGCTCACCCTCAAGCAATTATTACCCAACAGAGTGCTAATGAGTGGCAGATTAAGATAGCTAGTGATAAAGGCCAATCTAATGTAGTTAACGATAATAATAGCTCTGAGGCTGGAGCAGTGACAGAAGAAGCTGAAGGTAAGAGAATCCAGCAGGCAAACTTCTCAGTAGAGAGTCATCAACCAGTAGAGAACAATCAACGCTTTCTGTTAGACAAGGACGTAGTAGTTTACTGGAGGTTAGCGCAAAA
>JAZGES010000287.1:0-15982 GCA_036478935.1 Thiotrichaceae bacterium | reverse complement strand
CCGGTTAACGTCACAATCCCTGTTGTTACTGGTGACGCTTCTACTACTGGCAACTTAATGACAACCACAGATGGAACATGGACGCAATCGCCTACTTCATTTACATATAGATGGTTACGCGATGATGTTGCTATCTCTGGCTCTACGGCTTCGACTTATACGACTCAGGTAGCAGATGATGGAACTGTTTTAAAGTCAGAAGTTACTGCGATCAATGGCGCAGGTTCAAGTCTACCTGAGACAAGTGTTGGCACTGCGATAGGTAGTGAAGTCCCTGTACAACTTCTTGTAGAAGCTTGGTTTGATTTCTCAGACGCTACAAAGTTAGTCGAGGGAGCTACAAGTCTAGATATAGCTGGGTGGATAAATAGCGGTTTAGGAGGTTCAACTTATGATCTCGTCCAAGGCACAGGAGCGAACCAGCCAAAATACTTACTTAACGGGGTTAACGGGCTAAATGTTGCGAACTGGGGGTTGGTTACTAATACCAAAAGCTTAGTAGCAACAGGATCAGGGGACAATTGGCAAGATGTCTATGTCATCTGTCGTTATGATGGCGGCACAGATTGGAGTAGTTCTTTTCAGGGTTTATTTACAGCTGATGTGAGTACTGTAGGCGTCACGGGTATTGGTATAATCGCAAATAATTCGGGCAGCAAGAATCTATTTACTGGTTCTAACTGGTGGGATAATTTATTTATAAATAACGTTTCGGTTCTAGAGACAGCTGACGTTCTCCCTACCTTAAATTCATTAACAATGCTGTCCGTATCAGCTAACTCGCCTGTAAGTGAAGATGGTATAGTCATAGGTAATGACAGAGATGATATAATAAGTAGAGGTTTCCAAGGTGTTATTTGTGAAGTCCTAGCATTTAACTACGCTTTAAACACTACAGAAAGAAACACTCTTAATAGCTACGTACAGGCTAAGTGGGGCACGCCATGATAATAAGTCCGACAGAAGACAAACTCCAAGATTTCTTGCAGCAACTTGTTGACTTAGCTAAGCAGGTATTTCCAACTTTAGGCCGAACGGTTATAGATGAACATGATTTACTGATCAATAGACACCAAGGTAAAGACACGAATACAGCGACTTCTTTATGGTGGGATAAGATAAAGTATGATGGAGCTCAAGAGCTCTATTACATTGCGAATATTATGAAATCAAACTATGACCCGCAATACTTAGCAATGATCCAACAAATTATAAACGATTTAGAACTGGTTGAAGACGATGATTTTCAGCCAACAGAAGAAGAACTTAATTAAACAAAAAATAAGGAGCCCCTAATGGCTACAGAAAGCATCGGAACCACGTTCAACTGGGGCGGGGTTATTGCAGGAATTACTAATATAGCTGTGCCGGGAGATGAGCGGAAAGAATTCGAAACAACTTCTCTTAGTGACACAAGAGAGCAATTTAAACTTTCAGCTATGGGAGTCGGTCAAGAGTGTACATTAACACTTAGACTTGACCCTGAATCACCAGCTTTTGCAGCTGGTGTCTCTCAATCAGCGGGAGTGATTACTTTGGCAAAACAAACAAGCGCAAGTGCTTCAGGTGCAACTTATACATTTGATGGATTTACTCGCATTGTTGGACAGCCAGTAGCAGACGTGGGAAGCACAGAAGGCTTGACACAAGATGTAACTATTCGATTGACTAGTGAAGTTGTCCCAGTAGACGAAGTATAAACAATTAAAAAAAGGTCGGTAGCATGACGTTTAAGAAAATAGTAAATGAAGTATATGCAAGAAAGATAAAGACAGGTTGGATTTTGCCCATTCTTATGGGTGAGATTAAGAAAGAAGAAGAGATTAAATTCATCTTTGATTTAGCTCGAAAAGTTATCTGTGATAAAGAAGGCGATGATATATCTCTTGATGAGATTTGTTTTGAGGAAGAATTCCCCAAAGTGAAAGATTATCTTCTTAAAGTTGTTAGTAGTATTAATCAAAAAAAAAGCTAGATCCCTTCACTGAAGGCCTTTGCTACATTGCAGAGGCCACCGGTAAAAGTTTAGCTGAAGTTAGGAATGATGATTTTGAGGATTACTCTACATGGATTAATTATTTTAAAACTAATCCACCTATTAGAGAGATGATGAATCTTTGTCAAGCGAATATAGCACATGTAATAGCCGCCACAGCTCCACGCGGCAGAGGTCGAAAAACTCCAAAGTTTAAAGATTTCACATTTGATTTTAAGAAAGCTATTATGTCAGAACAAGAAAAAGTAGACGATAAGATAAGAAGGATTTTTAAATAAAGGTTTAGTTATGGCTCAAGCAAAAGGTAAAGTCGGCTCGTTATTCTTTGGGATGACTCTTGATACGAATGATTTTAAGAAGAATTTAAAAGAAGTTAAAAAGCAACTTGCTGATGCCGGTAAAGAAATGCGGCAATCATTCTCTACGATTGCGACCGCTGGTGTTGCATTGGGCGCAGGTCTAGCCGCTGCCGGAACTGGCATGTTATTCTTTGCAAAGAACACCGCAGAAGCCACAAATGAACAACTTTTATTGGCTGACTCAATCGGTGCTACTCAATCTGAGATTGCCGGATTAGAGCTTGGCGCTCAGAAATTCGGTGTTGAGCAGGGCATGCTCATTGATAAGATGAGAGAATTCGGCGGGATTGATGCATTCAAGGAGATAGCGGAGCAAGTCAAAGGTGCCGGTGATGCAAGCGAGCAAATGGCCAAGTCACAAGAGCTCTTAGGTAACGAAGGTTTAAAGCTTTTGCCTATCCTACAACAAGGCGCTGAAGGTTTCGCACAGATGGAAAAAGAGGCCTTTGATTTAGGTCTTGCGCTTAGCCCAGATCAGATTGAGAAATCAAGAGTTGCCTGGGATGCCTACGAAGACACTTTAGTCTCATTGCAAGGAATCGGTAAACAGATAGGCACGGCTTTACTTGAGCCCTTCGGTGTTGCTTCTGCCGGTCTCGGTTCCTTTATTAAAACATTTAAGGATGATATTATAAACGGCTTTAGTTTTATAGCTGATGTAATCACAGGCTTTATTCAAGGTGCCTTTGAACTCTTCGCAGAGTTTGGCATACCTATGATTAATTCAATGTTAGAATTTGCTGCGGCTTTAGGTGATACTTTCTCAGATATCTTTGATATTATTGCAGGAGATGGCGCGAGCACATTCTCATTTATCGGTGACTTCTTTAAAGGTTTCCTGGAATTCATGGCAACATTTAAGCAGAATTTTATCGCAACTGTAACTGGTATGGTTAATACAGTTATTCGCGGTGCTTTTAATGGTATTGCTAAATTCTCTAATTTCTTAGGCGATCTTCTTATTGATGTAACTGCCCTTGCGGAAGCAATGGGACTTGTAGAGGAGGGCTTCACAGATGCAGTAGCTGAATCATTTGGAGAGCAAGCGGCACAAATTAGAGGACTTGGCAGAGAATTAGCTAAACCGTTTAAGCAAGCCCAAGAAACCGCTACAGACGAAGCCGCCAAGATACTTGAAAGACTTGCGGATAAAAACGAGAAAGATCAAAATACTTTTCTTAGTGGTATAGCTGCCTTTAATATGAGGTTTGGTAAGACTGTATCAGATGCTGGCGAGACAGTAAAGAAAGCCGCTATCGAGTTAGCAGAAGTCAAAGATGAACAGAGAGCGGGTGTCATAGTCGCCGGATCACAAGAGGAAGCTAAGATTTTAAACGCTCAAGGTGACAAGAATTTACAGATTCAGCAAAAGCAGTTAAAAGAAGCAATTAAACAGACTAAAGCTCTGCAAGGAATAGGTGTCGTATAATGGCTACAATTTTAAATACTTTCTGGATTGTTGAAGGTCTTGATGGTGGTATGAGCGGAGAAGGTATACTGACTCAATCTGAGACGGCCATAATTGAGTTTGATTCAGTTGTTGAGAATATACCGGACGCGATAGAATCAAGCGGTTTCCGAGGTGGTCAAGAGCATAGGTCTTTTTCGGCATTCTCAATTACTGGTGATATAGGGGCAACGGTTCAGCCAGAATCAAATGGTACCACTTGGCAATTTGATATTGAATACACTACTGAAGGATGGAGCGTTAACACAAGTGAGCAGGTTGATTATAAGCCGAAAGTTGGATATTCTAAATGGACTTATTCAAGAACACTCTATAATGACAAAGAAACCGGCGAAGCTATACTATTGCCTAATGGTTTGCCTTATGATCCTCCTTTGATGGAATCTATAAGCTCAATGATTATTCATGTTACAGTCAGAGAGAACTCAGCAAACGGTAATAGAATAGCTCTTTGTGGTAGTGTAAATAATACTGCAATAAGAATTGCCGGTACTCAGATACCTAAGTTTTGCGGAATGTTTGACGATTACAAAACAGAACCGTTCACAGATGAATTAGGCTTTGTTACTTTTAATAATACGTATTCAATAAAGACTAAATTTGTTACAAGTAATGCAGGTGAGGAAATTGGTTTCAAGGTTGAGACTTTAGCGGCTAGTTTTAGTCAAAAGGTAGATGGTGTTCTTGAGGCTATTACTGAGAAGTTAATCACAACTCCAGAATCAGCTGGCCCTCCGGCAGTTGAAGAAGTATCAGAACTCGTTCAAGTATCAGAGCCGGTAATGATTGATGAGGATGGCGCAGTAACGACAACGCCACATTATCAACTGCGTGTGCCTTTTGACTTAATATCATTTAGTCAATTTGGCTTACCTTCAAGTTATCCGGCGAACTAATGTCTAAATTACTATCAGATCAGACAGCCTCAAGAATGCTTAATTCTATACAGGTTACTGAGAATCTAACAAGCCAAACACGAGCACCTAAAAGGCGAATAGTCAGACAACGCAGAGCGTCAGGCGGCGGCACAAGATCATATGTTATTATTACTTCATTTATAGATGCTGAGAATTACATCGGGAATGTGATAACAAGCCCTTTTGATAGCACTATAATAACACCTGATGTTAAAATAGTTGTAAAAGACGGCACAACTAATGCTTTTGATGTCGGTTACACTAATTTTGCAGATCTTACCACCTTCACAGATGGCACTGAGCGTTATATGCTAGATGGTTACTTGCTCGGATGAGTTGGGATGACATAGACTTTGATCTTATTGTAAAAGGCATGATCACACGCGGGCCAGCACAGGTTTCCTTTGGCGAGTATATGCAGACTTTTTCTCGTGCTCTTGATGAGCGCTGGAATATGGTCACGACTGACCTTGTTAATTTTCCTGTGCCAGAAATTCCATTTGAGACCAATGAGATTAGAGCAGATATTTTTAACTTAAAGTTCAGAGATTTAATAAAAGGTTATCGCGATCTATGGTTTGGTTTTAACGCTGGGAGAGATGGTTTCTCTTATTATTCTGAAGTCGTCTTAACAGATCCGACAAACTCCGCTGATTATCTATTCACGGATCAAGAACTTGAGGATTCAATGGGTGAAGAGGCTTGGGATATATTCTCTGACTTCGCCACTATAGACACCCGTCCACTTAGCGAGATCTGGAAAGCATCAATATTCCAAGCCATGTTTATTGTCTATGAGTTTACTAATGTTATTGGGAAAGGATCAACAACAGATACTGTGGCAAATCAGAATCGACCTACAATTATAGACGGAAGCGGCGATTATTACGAAGCAGCGCGCGTTCCCTTTAGTTCTGGAAGAAACTATGTAGATACTTTAGCGGCCTTAAATTGGGTTCAGATGGCATCTCCAAGAAACACAATCGCCTTCTTTGGTTTTGATGCCCGAGGTGGTGACACTCCTGAAAATTGGGCAATAAGACCTTTTAATTCTAGTCCATTTGGTGTTGATCCGCTTATAAATAAGACAGGTTTGGATGTTATTTTACAATCTAAAGACTTGGCAGGAAATATACTTTCAATGAATTATAATAGTTCTTCAAGCCTTAGATCAAATCAAGTCGATGACTTTGTGAGTACTTTTACACCTACAAGTAGTAATAGAAAGTATAACGGCGATTTTGATAAGCTTTCTTTTAGTGGTGGTTTTAATAATCCTATTGAGATTGAAACACCTATTGATAATGTTTCTCAGACTCCAGATGGAACGAAACAAGAATATAAAGTATCTGGTGGTTCACCACTTGAGCCTCTTAATCTACTAAGCGCTGCTGCTAATTCTGTAACAAGTTTTCAGACTTTTAATATACAAAGTCCAATAGAGCATTTTATCGAGATTAACAACTCATCTCTAGAATTCTTTATTGCTCCACTTGAGCCTTAATCATAGTAAGATAGGTGACCAGTAAAGCCATTAACACGAGCTACCCAAGTATCAGCAAGGATTCTAGCGCCGGTTACATCTTCCATCGAACCTTTGTCGTTAAGCTCGATTGTCTGATTTGTGCCATTTGTGAAAGTTAACGAGCTTATAATCTTCTCAGAGTAAACTAAATTATCATCGATGTCATAGACTTCTAAAAGCTTTACGGTGAATTCTAGTCTGTAGTTGGTGTTTTCGGACATCGCTTTAGCACTCCAAACGTTGATATTGCCACCGACTTGTTTAATCGCTGCTGCTGCTCGATCAGGTTGCATTACCTTGAATGCGATACTTAAGAGGATGGCGGTTAATACTAAGACGGTCATAAGTTCAATGAGGGTAAAGGCTCTGACCTTCTTCAAATCAACGGCTATTTCTTTGGCAATCATGTAGATAAGAATAGACGAGTAAGATATCATCGACACCATCCAGATAGGTGCTACGAATAGATTGATAGCTGAGTAGATTGCTAAACCCAATAACATAATAATTGCAGTAAAACCGACGACTAATTTCATTTTGTATCCTCTTTTTGATTTAGTATACAAGGAAATAAACCGAAAATAATTGCAGTTATTAGTTGAATTTGTAATCGTGAGTGCTCGCGTGGTGGAATATAACATATTGATTTCGCTTATAATACCTGTACTTTATATAAACCAAACTTATAAATGGGATACACTCTCTTGGAAGATCCAGCATTTACCGACACAGTAACAGTAGGCGGCAACGGCGGGACATATCGCTTTGACGCAATGAGCAAAGAGCTTCACTCTAATCAATCGTTCATACTTGAATTGACTTTAATAAAACCAAGTGGCGGCGGTGCCTTTGATATATCCGGCTCTACAGTAACTTTGTTTGTTTCAGCTTTTAACAATTCAGATCCTAATGGTATATTTATTTTAGATGGTGGAGTTTTATCCGACTCAGGAAGCGGCACTATAGACCGTGTCACATTTACTGTTGTTAAAGATCTTATCCCTGATTCACTTGGCGGCTTTCCTCAAAGAAGAGGCGGCAACTCAAGATTTTATGCAATATTTGAAGACGCAGATTCTATCCTTGAATTATCCGAAGGCGTCAATATTATTGATCCTAATTTTGCGGGAACTGGAACAATTGACCCTGGCGCTGGTGCGATCGTTGTTTCTAAGAATGATTTAGGGAGTGTTGTTGATGTTACTGTAACGACCCCACCCACACCAGATTTAGGAGTTAATTATATTGTTCCTGCTGCTGGTGCTACTGGTGACTGGGTAGGCCATGATAATGAGTACACTACGGGTAATGGTACAGACTGGCTTTTTACTATTCCGGTAGATGGTAATTTCGTATTCGATGAGGCCGCAAATTTACAGACAAGATTTAATGCCGGTGTTTGGGCAGTTGATACTGATTTAGTCACAAGTGTATTTGGTAGAATTGGGGCGGTTGTTTTTGAAGCTGGAGACGCAACGGCAGATTTAATAACAAATGTCCCCGCTGGTAATATTGTAGCTGTAGAAGTTCAAGCGGCGATTGATGAGCTTGATGCTAATGATGATACACAGCAAACCACTATTGATCTAAACTCAGCTCATAGAGTTAATGCTTCTAATCCGCACGGAACAGATGCCGCTGATGTCCTTAATGATTCTGCTCTTTGGAATGCGATTAAGTTATTCGGAAAGGCTCTATCGGCTGCTATGGCAACACCAACAAACGGGTCAGTTCCAACTTACAATAGCGGTAGTGGTGAATATGACCCAGTAGTTCCAAGCGCGGGTTCTGGTGGTGCTGGTGTAGCCTTTCAAACAAACTTTGAAACAGATGTTACTGCTTCTGAACCTGCTTCTGGTGGACAAAAATTCAATAGTGCAACTTTGGCCAGTGTGACAATAATCCGGGTAAGTACTACGGATGCAAACGGGGTTGATATTACAGACCGTTTATCTACTATCGGATCTGGCGATTCTTATTATACAAGAGACTTAAATGATAATACAAAGTGGATAAAAGTTAATGTTGTAAGTTCAGCATTTGTAACAACCTCATATAATATTACATGTACATTTAATTCTGGTGGTGTTCTTCCTTCTGCTGCTGCCACAATGGGTATCGATCCAGCTATTATAACTGTGGGTGGTGCAACTGGTGTAGCTCTATGGAATAGCCGAGCAGGGAATGTACTTCCTGCATTAGGTGATTATCTTGCTTCATTAATTACAGATGATTCTGCCGTTGGTGGTGTTACAGTTGCCGACTCTTTAGATATACTTAATAATTTAATATCTCCAGAAGCCGTTGCAGGAGGCACAGATAATGATCAAGTTGGTGTTGCTTATACTCTTGTTTTAACAGATAAAGATAACGGCAATGTTTATATGAATAATGCTTTACCCAATACTCTAACCATTCCCACAAACGCCAGTGTAGCGTTTCCTACTGGAACTACTAAAATCCCCGCTATAATGGAAGGTGTAGGCGTTACAACAATTGCGGCTTTTGATGGAACCGTAACTGTTAATGGTGTTCCAGGTGGTTCTGTAGTAATTAATAATCAATTTCAAGGCGCCACACTTCAGAAGCGAGGCACCAATACATGGCTCATTAGTGGAGATATTACCTAATGACACCGCTATCCAGAGGCATAATCTCAAGCGGTAAACTTGATGCTGGCGGCGGTGGAATTTTAGCAACAAACACATCACTATTTAATGGCTCTAACCATTCTTTCAGTACGCCAGATAACTCAGCGTTTACAGTGAGTAGCTTTACTCTTGAGGTTTGGCAAAAAACAGCCAGCTCGTCCCTTCAGACAGTTGTCCGACAGCGTCCATTAGGTTCTGTGGGTGCAGGTATACCGGGGATTTCTCTAGAATTGATATCTAATTTAATATCTACATCTACTTTCGTTGAAGATGGTGCGGGCAATTTTGTGCGCTTAGATGTTAATCAAGTCACAATAACCTCTGGTGTATGGTATCAACTTGTTATGACTTTTGAATCCAATACATTAAAGATATACAAAGATGGCTCAGATCAATCAGTTACAACATCGTCTAGTGGAACAGTGGGTACTATTGATAGTACGGCGACTTTTTACACTGGTCAAATTGAGGCCGCTAGGCACTTTAACGGCCAATTAGGTTTTGTTCGTTTTTGGAAGAATAGAGTGCTTACATCTGGAGAAGTTACTACTTTATATAATGGTGGTAATGTATTGGCCGAAAGCTTATTCGCTGCGAATTCTTTAGATACTGATCTAGTCTACGCACCTCGCTTAGCGAATTGGTCGGGCACTGCGGGAGATGAATTAGTAGACCAGAGCTCAAGTGGATTGGTAACGACCAATAATAATTCAGTGACTTTCACTGGAACGGACCTAGATGTAGAGACTTGATATGACTGACTCTGAAATACATGATTGGTTTATAAATCTACCTGAGTATAAGAGTTACTATGATGCTATAGGCCCATATGAACCAAGTTGTGATTATGCCGGGCCAGATAATAACAAAACGTTATCTAAAATTATTCCTCACACCCTTTATGGAATCGACTGCAATATTGCCTTTTATCAACATGATGCTAATTATGCGATCGGTAGCGATTCTAAAGATAGGTTTAGTGCTGATTCAGCTATGCTTGTAACCTGTTTATTTATCATAGAGAATACACCAGATAGGTGGTATTTATGGGGCGGAAATTGGGCTCGTAGACATGCGGCAAGAGTTAGATTGATTAAGTATTTTGAAGCTGTTCGTTCAGTTGGGAAAGATAGTTTCAATTTTAGTGCAGAGGCGTAAAAAATTGAGCAGTAAGTTGCAGTTTTTAATATAGAGTGCAATTTAAATAATGTATAAATAATTTAAGGTTAAGAGAATGGGATTTGTTTTGGGGTTAATTGAAGCGTCATGGATCAGTATAGGATTGGTAATGCTTCCTTTACTAATCGGCGCTTTCTTGAGAAATAAAGCAAAGGCTGATAAATCTGATATTATGATTGATGTTGACAAGAAGATGGATGAAAAGATTGCGCCCATTAATAAACGCATGGATAAACATGATGAAGACTTTAAAGATTTTAAACACAATGAATTTGACCCTATGAAACAAGATATACAAGAACTTATTACCAAAACTTCAGTATTGAAGACTCAGACGGACACGATAATTACTGGTCAAGAAAACTTAATGAAGTTTATTATTAAGATGTCAGACAAGCTAGACACCAAGAAGGATAAGTGATTACATACCCTCAAAGTGACAAACCTTCTTAGAATCCACCTTAATTGACTTAATATACTTAGCTCTCCGCTCAGCCTTTTTAATTTCATCCTCATCGATCAATTCAAAGATCATGACGATATCAATCTCATCTTTTTTAATCGCTCTCATCTTGTTCACCTGTATAGTTTTCTTAACATAAGCACCAGTTTCTGTAATTGCTATTGCAGTTTATGCAACATTATGCAACAAAAAAGGCATTAGGAGTTTAAACCTAACACCTTATAGTGACTATTTTTATTTAATGATTATAGTTCTTCTTCTTCTTTGACGACTTCGTGAGGTGTATGTATTATATCAGTAACAGGATATGCGCCATTTCCCACATAATCCATCCGCTGAAGACTCTCTGCCTTCATCTCAAGAGCCTTAGTCCGAACAGTTCGATTCTTAAAGACTGTGTCGAAGTTATCCTTCATCAGAGTGACTTTGTCAGCTGCATGAGCTTCTTTAAGCTGAAGAACTTCCTCTCGAAATTCTAAATCTCTCCTCTTTTCATCTACATCATGAATTCGAGATTCGAGATCTATTTTCATGTTATTCAAGTCAAGCTCTTGATTGACTCTTTCCTTGAGATCTTTAATATTTTTACTTTGTGTCTCAACTACATCTTCCAGAGAGTTAATCTCATCTTCAAATTGATCAGCTTGGGCTAATCTTTCCGCTAACTCGCCAGCAACCATCTGTGGTAATCCAGCTTTGATTACTTCCATTATTTCTTCTTGTGTTTTCTTTTTCATCTCTCTTCCTTTTGTTTAGGTGTAATTATTAATTCAAACTCTTCTTTGTATTTCTGAATAGTCGCAGGAAAACATCCCTCCTCCCCTAATTCACTTATTATCTTATTAGTAAAAAATAACAAGTCTCTAAATACATCTGTATCTTTTACGCTGATTTCTACTTTCCCAATTGTGGCCATACTAATCTCCTTTTATAAGCGTAAAAAAAGCTTGGTTATTTAATATTTTCATGTCGTAGTCCTCGATATTTCTATTAGACTGACTTAGATTTATTACACGTTCTATATGATCGGTTGCAATTTTAGTCTTGCGCTCAATCAATACCTCATTTGGAAGGGTCTTTCCGTCTTCATCCGTCCCATCAGAGCCAAGTGATACATTGCAGCTCATTAGTATTGGTAGGTCTTGCATCAGAAAGGCACTTCATCTTCTAGCCCGTCCATACTCCCCCCTGGATTTGGCGATTTCTGTTGTTCTTGACTTGACTTCTTCATGAAGACTTTTAAGTTACCTAAAATCTCACCTTTAGCTCCAGCTTCGCGCTCCTCTTTAGATACTGATTGAGTAACCATCCCATTATTACCGTATTGATCTGGGTTGTCTACATCGATAAACGCAGTCACATCTAGATAAATTCCTTTCTGGCCTTTGAATAATCTGGCCTTATCTATTTTCGTAACATCTATTTTAAGTGATACGCCTAGTTGCATTTTAGTTTCCTCCATTAGTTCATTTCTTTAATTCTAGTTGTGATTACTGATAGCATAATATGACAAGCCAGTACACTAAATAATCCCAATATACCAGTCACTAAATAACCGACTAATATCATTTTTACCCATATTCCAATCCATATAGTATTGAATATCTTATTAACTAAAATATTTTTACATTTCTTTAGCTCCTCATCCTTTATCAGAGCAGGAGCTATAAAGGAAATAGGCGAAATAATTATTGCAATAATAGAATATGCCAACATTATATTATAGACGTTTTCAGATTGATTTATAAACGAGCAGTACACACCACCCGACAAAAAAATAATTGATATTAATATTGATTTCATCCCATTCTCCTACTTAGTTAATGTTGCTTTTTGAATGACTAATCCACCGACTACCTTACCTTTGAATTTTACATCTGGGTCAGCAACAATTTTAATGCTCTGTCCAATCCAATTTTTGTACTCTCCGAATAAATGAACTAATGCCTTCCTTTTACCTTTACTTATAATTAAAGCCTTTTTTGAGCCTTCTAATGTTGCGACAATCTTATTGTCTTTCTTTCCTGACATTGGTATAGGTATGGCATCAACACCTAGAGCGATAATTTTAAATGTTTTGTCTTTTATTCCATTAACTGCAAAATCAAGATAACCTAGATAATTCTCAGTAGGGTTAAAAAAGTCCTTACCGGTTATTTCAGTTTTTATTATATCGCGGCTCATAACTCCCCCATCATTTGTTTTATTATTAACTTCTCCTCCTGGTCTACATCGTCATTGTTTAAATGATAATTTGGAATTCCAATTTCGATGACTTCTGGAAATAAACCGACTTGCGATCCTGTGCAATTCTTGGCAATATTGTAATTCTCAATCGCTGTTAGATATGAATTGCGACCAGCCTCTAATGTATCCGCATTAATTATGCATGCCGCGACGTCATTCTCTTCAGAGGTTCCCGCAAATATTACATTGAATTCATCGACTGCTATACCATTCTCGATCAAGCCATCTCTATAAAAGGCGAACTGTAGATGATATTGTCTATCGTATATTTCCCGCTCAATAGAACTCTTGGTCATTTCTCTGCCGAAAGTCTTTAAATCTCCGGCCGTTCTATTTCCGAAATAATCAACCATAGCCTTACACTTCTTTCCAGTGTATTTACATATCCAAGTTATAGCAGTTTCTCTATGTACCGCCAGTGTTAGCATATCAACTGCCCCAGGATGTCGACTAACCGCTTTGACTATATTATTAACTGTCGTGTCAAGTATATCAGGAAATATAACTTCTCTACTTGGGTCTTGAGTTTTTAGCCAATCTTGATATTTACCAGATGTCTCCCCATATGGTTTATTGGTGCTCTCATTAACTGGGAAGCCAGAAGTTATATAGTGACTATTAATTAATTCCTGGGCTGCTTCCTTGCCTTCTAATATATGAGCGTGGACGATTGAACCAAGAGACATGGCCATCGTTTTTTTAAACTCCTTAGTCTCTTTATATAATCCCCTGGCGGGTGAAATTGAGTAAGGCTTTAATAAACTAGCATTGAGGCCATCCATTTTTCTATACTCAGAGAATGACATATTTTTATGGATCATAAAATCCCCCTTTTCGTTTTAACTATCTGTCTCATTTCAATTCCTCAATTTGCTTTTTGATTTCATTAGCTTTGTCGATTAGATCTTTTTGCGCTGCCTTTAACTTCTCAATCTTGTCAGAGTTGTCATCTTTACTTACGTCAATTCCGGATATCTCAAGGAATATTTCAGCGTCGAAGTTAGGAAGATTAAACACTTTCTTTCTATCCTCTTTATCTGCTTCATCCCAAGATTTTTTAAACGCCTCTTTATATTCGTATTTTCTTAGATATCCACATGTAGTTTCATGAGTCGGATTATCTTCTTTCTCTTTATCCGTCATATCTTCACTATGAATCCATTCAGTAATATCAAAATAAATAAAATCCGGCTTATCTAAATTATTCCATTCTTCCCTTGAGTATTCTTTATTAAATATTCTGACAGTATCAGATTGAATAGTATTGAAAAAACCAGTTTCATAATTACAATTATTCCAGTAACCTGTGTTGCTGCTACCTGTGTTCCAGTCACCTGTGTTCCTGTCACCTGTGTTGCTGCTACCTGTGTTGCTGCTACCTGTGTTGCTGTCACCTGTGTTGCTGTCACCTGTGTTCCTGTTCTCGTCGCTCATTATTTATTTTCCTTCTTATACTTTGCTGGATATTCTTTCTTTACTAGATCCTCGATGATCCTTGTAATAGGCTTACCACTAAACTCTTTCACACCCTTTAATACTTCATGTGTGAATGGCGATATCTTTATTGTTGCTTGCATCTTACTCATGTTACCTCCTTTGCTATTAAGTTGATATAAGTGTATACCCATTGGCTATGAATTGCAAACCACTTTTAAATAAAAAGTGTATAATAATAATTTTAGTAATTTTCTTTTCTAAATTGCTTGACGTGGTGTATAAAGGTGGATATACTAAACCATAACAACAACCAAACGAGGCAACATGAAAACACTAACAGACGCCGCAGAAATCGAAGACGCACTAAAAGGAAAGACAGTTTACAATATCTGTCATACTGACGACTCAATCGAGCTTTATTATAATGGAGGCGTCTTAAGCATCTGTATCCTGGCGGCTCAACTCGTCGGATTGAATGACACTTTATATGTAGAGGTGAGGGAAGATGAAACTTAAATTCGAACTAGTCGAGATTATCATCCTCGGCTTCATAGCAATATCACTAGCATCACTTTTTATAATCCAATCATCAATAACTAAATAAGGAAGAATCGAAATGAGTAATGATAATATTGTACATAAGGTAAAATTAAGAGAATCCCTTAAAGGCGTAGGCGTACCAGAAGCTCTAAAAATGAGTGAACGTAGATGGTATCAAAATAAAAGTACTAAAAATTTAGATGATGATTGCTTCCTCTTTCAGACTGTTGAAGCTATGAAAGCAGCTGGGAATAATATAATCCTAGATCATATCTGCGAGGTGATGGGAGGTTGCTTTACTCCATACGAAGATGGTTGTGAAACCTCTAAAAATGTTATGGCTGATTCTGCTGATATGCTTGATAGAGTATCCAAGGTCTGGACTACCTGCGCTAAGTCACTAGAGGATGGTGTTATCGATGACCAGGAAGCTATTGAGATTGAAGACGCTGCAAGAAATGCAATGCAGATCATCACCTCATTTATTGATAATATTAAATCTCAGAGATATCGATAATGACCACTGAAGATTACATCATAATCAACAAGGCTCTAAATTACTCTGAGGCACAGCTGGAGTTGTTAGTTGAATCTGGTGAAGTCGAAGTAGCACAAGAGAAGTTAAACGATAATAGAAACGCTCAAAAGGCTCTAAACTCGGAGTTTAACAAATGAAAGCGAAACTAATCCACATGCGTTCAACTGGAAGTAGGCAGCAATACTTTGTGCCAAAAGATCGTTATCAAACAAGGATGTTGCAAGACGCAACGGCGATATTAAAATGGCAGTCTCGAGCAATTGTAGCTGAACGAGAACTACTCAAACTAAAGAAGCAGATTAAGGAGATAGTAAAATGAGAGATATTAAATTTCGAGGAAGAATGAAAGCAAAATGTTATGACGGTCAATGGAGAGAGGGCGATTATGTTAGAGGATCTAGAGATTGTTTTGGATGTTTTATTGATCATGGAATTGTAATATCTAAACATTTTCCTGAAGAAGTAGATGGTGAGACAATTGGCCAATTCACCGGCCTTTGCGACAAGAACGGCAAAGAGATTTTTTGTGGTGATATAACTTCTTTAGATAAAGGATATATAGCCGTTATTGATTGGAATAAAGAAACGGCTTCATTCTGCGCAAAATATGGCGACAATTCAAAAAGCGACCATCTGTATGGCGCTCACCTTTGCGAAGTCAT
>JAZGES010000286.1:0-6337 GCA_036478935.1 Thiotrichaceae bacterium | reverse complement strand
TAAGTTGTTAAGTTGTTAAGTTGTTAAGTTGTTAAGTTGTTAAGTTGTTAAGTTGTTAAGTTGTTAAGTTGTTAAGTTGTTAAGTTGTTAAGTTGTTAAGTTCAGGATAGCTATAGAAATAGTTAATCCACCCCGGTATTTTACAATTCAGAAGCTACTATTCCATGGTAGACTCCGGTTACTCAAAAGTAGCCATTCCAAACCGCATTAATGATTATATCCAGACGACTTCTTTTCCTACTCGTTATTCTAGTGATATTAGCGCTTTCCGTGTTTATCGCACGCCAAGCACTCACCGCTAAGCAGGGCGTGTTCTTACTCACAGAAGCATGGATTGAAAAGCGTGCTAATGGCGAAGAAAAGGAACAACTTCGTGCTTACCCCGTCACAGGCATCGGCTATAAATCAGGCCTTAGGCACAGTACGACAAGGGAGCAAGGACAATTCAACTATCGCGAAGGCAAGGATATCCTATTCAAGATAGGTAACTTTAAAATTGGCATAGCTGTAGGCAACACTGAAATTAATCAATATTCTTTTAAGGGAATAAAAAGCCAAAATCTTGCAGCCTTACTCCTTGCACTTGATGAAGATGGGTATCGAGAAAACGGCATACAAATCACCGCAAACAGCATCCCCGTATCTGGCCTTGATATTGATCTGACGCTTCCGGTCGATCAATTTGCTGCAAAATTAGAAGAAAAACTGACCCAACAAGGAAAATTTACATTAAACATGCGTGATGGCACACGTTTTCCTGTTATAGGGTTAGATTTTGTCTCTGGCATAGAAATAGGCAAAACATCCGACAAAGGCATGTTCACCTATCAACTCAATAAAAAAGTCACCTTTGGCATCAATGGTACCAATATTAAAACCATCCGCGGCGAATTAGGGCTTAACCCAGAAGATTTCGAAGAACCCATTCATTACAATCTCTATCAATATCTACTCTCAGTTGATGAAGATATTGAGCTAGCCAATGGCATCCAATTAGCGGCACTTGCCGAGTCGTTTACGATTGATTTTTCACTCCCAAGAGACCAGTTCGAAATAGCCTTAACTAAATCTTTGAACAGAATGGGACGGCAACCTGTACCCATTTTTTCACCTTCTTTAGGTATCAATATTGAAGCGGCTCAAGCGGAAGCTGATACGGTTGGACAACCCATGCCGTTCGTTGATATTTTCCGTACGGCACGCCCTTTTAACGAATTCTCTGAAGAAGGCATAAGCTACGACACTCACGGCTGGCCTACTAATATTCCTGAAGGAAAGAAAGCTTACACCCTTATCCTGCAAAGTCTTCCGGAAGGTGCTATCCCTTATGGAAGGTACACGGTACTTTATGATGGCGTAGGCACACTAGCCTATGACGGCTTGGCTAAGCGCATTGATTTTACAGCGAATAAAGACATTATTGATATTCGCCCGGAAAACTCCACGGTTAACCGACTCATCCTGCGCATTACTGACACCAACAAGGATGATCCACTGCGCAATATCCGAATTATTATGCCCGGCGGTACGTGTGAAGGCATGCCCTTCTTACGTGTTGACAACAAAGAAGACTGCGCCATTGGTCAGTATCGCGCCTTTGAAGACATGCTAAAAGATGATAGAAATACGATTGTTTTCAACCCAGATTATCTACGGTTTTTGAAAAAATTCCGTGTGCTTCGTCTGATGAACTTCATGGAAACCAGCCAGCACGTTCCCCGATCCTGCTATAAATTCAAAGACGATGATTATCGAGATTGCGTATTACAACCCATGACTTGGGAACAACGTACATTAATGGATGATGCGGTATGGGGTGGCTCACACAGAACGGATGAAACAGAGAAGCATGGTGTCCCCATAGAAGTTTTAGTAGAACTCGCCAATACCGTTCATGCTGACCCTTGGTTTAACCTACCTCACAATGCTGATGATGACTACATTGAAGAATTCGCTGAGTATGTCTATGACGAACTCGATTACAACCTGAAGGCTTGGGTAGAATATAGTAATGAAACCTGGAATGGACGTTTTTGGGGAGCTTATTATGTACGAGCCAAAGGCAGGCTATTAGAACTGGATGCGGATAAAAACCCATTTCGAGAAGGGTTTCGCTATTACTCAAAGCGTGCCGTTGAAATTTTCAATATTTGGGAAGAAGCCTTTCCTGATAGCAACCGATTGATCCGCGTAGTGGGGAGTTACCAAAACTCAGCAGACCTATCCAGAAATATTCTTGAATATGAGGGCGCACATGAATATATTGATGCGATTGCAATTGCTCCCTATTTCCATGCCTGTAGCACAAGACAACACCGAGATTGCAAAAACCCACTCAATGTTCCTACCTTATTACCTGACGTCACTTCAGTAGATGAAATATTCGAAGCCTTAGAAAATCCATCAGACCCTTATGGAGTCCCTGCCACCTTTAAGCTGATCAAGACCCAAGCTGCAATTGCTGAAAAATATGATATTGATTTAGTGGCTTATGAAGGTGGGGCACATCTTGCCGTTGATTGGTCTGACAAAGACAGTACCAAAGAGAAAAAAGAGCAACTAAGCAAACTGTTTATTCAAGCAAACAAAGACCCTCGAATGAGGGAGCTTTACCTAAGGTTACTAGAAAACTGGAAAGCCGAGGGCGGCACTGTTTTTAATATGTTCAATATGCCTCAAACATGGCATCGCTGGGGTTCATGGGGAATAAAAACACATCTTAACCAACCCCGTAAAGAAGCCGTTAAGTACGATGCAACCATGCAATTTCAGGAAAAACATGGGAAGTGCTGGTGGGATGGGTGTTAACTTGCTAAATAGAGTTTAGCAACCATATACATTATTATTCTCAGTTAGCTTCTCGTCTTAATAGTAGCAATCAGGAAGATATGCAAAAAAATACAGACAACCGAACCATTGCTCTAGCCGCATTATTTCAATGCACCGAAGGTGTTCGACAATTAGCACACGATGGAAAAATCGACCACGATCTCCTTGATACCTGCCTACATAGTATTTCTAATGAAAATACCGATACCATTCAAGACGTATACGGCGACATCACTCAACTAAAGACAGGGCTGAAGGTGCTCGTTTTTGAATTAGGCAGCGGACAAATGATGCCTGATGGTAAGCAAAAGAATCTGGAAATCACCCGCTATGCTATTAGCTTATTACACTTAGAGAAAAAGCTAAGCACTCATCCTGAACTTTTCCAAACCCTACTAGAAGGCATTGAGGACGTACAAAGACAACGCAAACACTTTGATGCTACTGACGAAACGATTATTAATCGTCTTGCTGATATTTATTCTGAAACCATTAGTCAGCTTGGTCCACGCATCATGGTCAAGGGTGATCAAAGCCACTTGGGTAGAAAAGAAACTGCATCAAAAATACGTGCTTTATTACTGGCTGGTATAAGAGCAGCATTGCTCTGGAGGCAAGCTGGGGGAAGTCGCTGGAAACTCCTCTTAGAGCGAGGAAAAATGCAACGTCAGGCGCAGGACTTTCTTGCTGAGATGAAACACCACAACCCTGACAACCCCACTTCTGACAATCCTAACAACAACAGCGACGACTGATTGTAATGATAAATATAACCAAAATTCATCATGTTAGCTTTATTGTAAAAGACTTAGAAGCCTCACTCCGCTTCTATTGTGGCTTGCTAAATATTGAGAAAAAAACGACACGTCCTAATATGCCCTTTAATGGCGCTTGGTTAAAGATTAACGACATTCAGGAAATCCATCTATTAGAACTAAACAACCCTGATCCCACAGAAAACAGACCGGATCACGGTGGACGTGACCGTCATGCTGCATTTAGCATTCAAACACTGGCTCCGTTACAAGCTATTTTGGATAAGAACGTTATTCCTTACACCATGAGTCTTTCAGGACGAGCCGCCCTATTTACACGTGACCCCGATGGCAATGCACTAGAATTTATAGAGGAGGCGTGATCCTAAATTCCTCAGTTGACCGCTACAAGAAACACATAAAATCATGATTACATATATAAATTGTGCATTATATTACTTCACTCTTTGGGTGAAATCGCTACAGGGCAGATTGCACGGCTGTGATGGCACATGTCTGCGTTGTAACTGTTTGAAAGGGAGTAACCATTCCGCACAGTTACGTCTTGACCTGTACCACCACAGCCGCACACTCTACCCTGCCCCACTGAGGATTTTAGGATGATGCTAGATTCGAATAATACAGACACGCAACACGCCCCCCCTTACTTCAAAACATTTACAGGATCATTCAAAGGCATACTTCGCTGGGAACAACTTGATGCACTTTGGGAGCGTGTGAAAAAAAATGACCAAGGTTGGTACATCTACGCAGTAGGTGAAACACCGCCTGACGCACCCGTCTCAGCAGAAAAACTACAGGAGTTCATTCCTGAAATAGACGCACTATTACATAAAGAACATGATGAAGATTATTGTGGCATTGTCTATGTGGATAGCCATGAAAAACCAGCATTTATTAAGATTTTCGATCCTAATAATCTAGGAACATCCTGTGGGACAGGTACCATAGCACCGCTGCCAAGCTGGGTATTATCCAAGATAAAACCTGTAGACCTTCCTAATGCATTCCAGCCTACCGGTAGTCGTCGACGCTGGTGGCAGAAGATCTTTTCTTGATTAGGACATGACAGAAACTTCTCCTCAAACACAACCTACCATCCTACGCGTAGCGGTTCCACGCCCCCTATTTCAGCTATTGGATTATTTACCCATAAAGGACAGCACCCCGAAAGCAGGGTGTCGAGTACGTGTTCCCTTTGGACACACTGAAGTGACAGGGGTTGTTATAGAAATCACTCACACTTCAGAATTTGATGAACTGAAACCTATTCTTGAATTACTAGACTCAGAGCCCTTACTTGATCAACAAACATTAACCTCCCTACTCTGGGCTAGCCAGTACTACCATCACCCCGTTGGCGATGTGGTAGCACATGCTTTACCTTTGGCCTTAAAAGGACAACGAAAAGTTCCTAAAACACCCATTTGGAGCATACCGCCTAACACTGACAAGCTAGACCCCAGCCTGTTGCGAGCACCCAAACAACTCGCTGTTTTTGAGGCTATTTCCTCTACTGACAAAGGAGTCAATGAAGTCACTCTGCAAACCCAATTTGGAAAAAGCGCTAAAACATTAATTCGCCAACTGGAAAAAAAATTATTAATAGAGACCCTGCACTCAGAGTTCCTATTCACCCCACCTGACACAAGCACGACAGAGCCTAACACCTCAAACCTAGAGCTTACAAAAGAACAAGAGGACTGCATTCAATCCATTCAGGAAGCCAAGCCCTACCTATTGCATGGCGTTACCGGTAGTGGAAAAACCGAGGTTTATCTTCGTGTTATTGAACCTATTCTTGCTGCTAATAAACAAGTACTAATCCTTGTGCCTGAAATTGGTCTGACACCTCAACTGTTAAGCCGCTTCACTAACTACTTTTCCCAATCAAGTATAGGCAAAAAGGTAAACACAGTGGTCATGCATTCAAAACTCTCCGATGGTGAGCGCATGAAAGCTTGGCTAGCGGCTAAAACAGGACAGCTAGATATTTTAATTGGCACTCGCTCTGCGGTTTTTGTCCCTATGCCGAAACTAGGCATGATTGTTATTGATGAAGAGCATGATAGCTCGCTCAAGCAGCAAGAAGGTTTTCGATACCATGCACGTGACCTTGCCGTAAAACGAGCACATGATCTCAACGTTCCCATCATTATGGGAAGCGCCACACCTTCATTAGAATCACTACATAACAGCAACTTACAGCGCTACCACTATCTCCACTTGAGCAAACGACCCGGAGCACGCACAGCTCCCATCGTGTTAGTTCAGGATATTCGTGGCTTACCACTGGACTCTGGTGTCTGCTCACCCTTATTAGCTTCAATTCGGGAACATATTGAAACGGGCAACCAAGTCATGCTATTTCTCAACAGGCGCGGTTTTGCCCCTGCATTATTCTGCCCCCAATGTGGCTGGCATGCCGAATGCCCAAGTTGTGATACGAATATGACCTATCACGCTCACTCTAATAAGCTGATATGCCATCGTTGTGATTTTGAAAGAGCCGTTGATAACCATTGCCCTGAATGTGGTAATAAGCAAATAACAACAAAAGGGCAAGGTACTGAGCGCATCGAAAAGAAGCTACAAACACACTTCCCTAACACTAGAATTATCCGTGTTGATCGCGACACTACAAGCCGCAAAGGGGAATTACAGCAGAAGCTAGATTTAGTTAATCAAGGCCAACCTGCAATTCTTATCGGCACACAGATGTTAGCTAAAGG
>JAZGES010000285.1:0-8030 GCA_036478935.1 Thiotrichaceae bacterium | reverse complement strand
GTCTTCCAGTTCCCATTTCATCTGGCTGATACCCAAACGATTAGCTAATGGAGCAAAGATATCCAGCGTTTCCTGAGCAACACAATGTCTCTTTATGTAGCTAGACTTATCTAAAATACGCAGGTGGTATAAACGCCAAGCGAGTTTAATCAGTACCGCTCGTACATCATCAACCATCGCCAACAACATCCGCCTTAATCGCTCTGCTTGTTCTGGTACAGAAGGTTTAGATGCCTCACCATTTTCGCAGTTACGGAACGTATTTAACCATCGCACACTAGTGATTAGTGTCATCAATGTTTCACCGTATTCTTCTGTCAGTGTAGAATCTGTTAGACTATTTATAAAGTCTCGATCACTTAGAATGGCTGCCAACAAGGTGGTTTGATCTACATCGAAGTTACGTAGAATAAGAGCGACTTCGATACTGTAAGGAAGCCTATCCTTAATAATGCGGTTTTCCAGAGCGAAAGTTATGGCTTTTTTTACTAAAGCAGCATCCTCTTTCTTGTCGGAAACACAAAAAAGTTCGATAAGTTTTTCTGGAGAATAAATAGAATTCTGACTGGATTTCATAGACGGGAGTTTAACAGGTTTTACCTCCACAAATTAATCAGAGTTATTAGACAATGAAATTTATACTTTATATTTTTTTAGCCTCTCTTTTAGCATTATCTCCAGCATCTTATGCTGAGACAGTGGTGTTGGTTCATGGCTATCTCAGTAATAGTAACGACTGGGAAGAAACAAAAGTAACACAACCATTACAACAAGCGGGTTGGGTATATGGCGGTAATTACACTAATACTAAAACGGCTCAATTTGGTATCGCAACACCTCCTCTTGAGCAAGTTAAAGCTAAAGGTAAAAAATACTTTACCGTAGATTTACCTGCTGATGCCCCCATTGAGACACAAGCTTATGTATTGGGTTTTTACCTAAAACATTTGTACGAACAGCGTAAAGAGCCACTGGTTTTAATTGGACACTCTGCGGGTGGAATTGTCGCAAGAGCGTGGCTAACCATGCCTCAAGTGCAGCCGACAAAAGCATTGATAACGATTGCCTCTCCTCATCTAGGAACGCCATTAGCGGGTCTAGCGGCTTTAAGCGTGAAAACGCCTCTCAATGAAGCGGCGAGAATATTGGGTTTAAAAAACTTTAGGAAATCCAAGGCGGTTTTTTCTGATTTACAAAAAGAAAAGCAAGGTAACTTTTTATATTGGCTAAACCGTCAACAACACCCAGTCATCAGTTATGTTTCTGTCATTCGTAGACAAAAAACAGGTTTACTTAAGAAGTTTGATTACGTTGTTCCTAGAAAGAGTCAAGATATGAACAATGTATGGGCAATACGTGGGCATTCAGCGGTGTTATTAACAGAAGGAGATCATTATCTTTCTGAAACGGATGGGACTTATATAAAGGATCTTTTAATTCGTATTTATCAGTAGTTCTTAATCCTACTCCCTGTAACAGGTGTAGCTAAAGTGACTACTTCTTCTTTCTGGCACGTGGGTGTGCTTTGTCATAAACCTTAGCCAAGTGCTGATAATCAAGGTGAGTATAAATCTGAGTAGTACTAATGTCGGCATGACCTAATAGTTCTTGCACAGCACGTAAGTCACCCGATGATTCAAGAATATGACTTGCAAAAGAATGCCTAAGTTTGTGAGGATGAATATGTTGTTCAATACCTAGTTTCTTTTGCCAATGATTTATCCTGCTCTGTACTGATCTCGGATTAATTCTTGTACCACGATTACTAACAAAAAGAGCCGATTCACTTATATCCGCTTGATCATTGCGAACACTTAACCATTTTTTTAATGCACTTATTGCCTGTGAGCCTACCGGAACAATGCGTGTTTTATTACCTTTACCTGTTACCCGTAAAGTGCCTTCATTCAAACTCAAGCTTTCTTGATTCAGAGATACCAATTCGGCTAAACGTAAACCAGATGAGTAGAATAATTCCATGATTGCTTTATCCCTAATTTCGATGGCTGCGTGAGTTGGAATATTCAATAGCTTATCTAACAACTCAATATCAAGTGTTTTTGGGAGACTTTTAGGGGTTTTAGGTGTTTGAATATCAAGAGCAGGATTCACTTTGATTTTCTTGTGTTTCAGTAAATAACTGAAAAAGGAGCGAAGACTGGATAGTTTTCGTTTGAGGCTGCGTGGCTTTAGGCTTTGACGTTGTTGAGTAATAAACTGCTGTACATGGTCGAACTGACTAGCTTCTAAGGCTAAGCTGACTTCATGTTGAAGCCATTGTTCGTACTGTTGTATATCGCGTTGGTACGCATTGAGTGTATGGGGCGAATATTGCTTTTCATTCTCCAAATAGGATAGAAAGACGGAAAGCAATGGGGACAGAGGAGCGCTGTTTTGTTTACTTTTCAATGTGCCGAGCGATGGATTCACTAATAAGCTCACCCATATAGCTTAGGAACAACGTGCCCATGCCGGGGTGAAAACGAATTTCATCGGTACTGCCCAGAGCAACGATTCCCATATTTTTCGTGTTTTGCAGAGGGATAAGAACAGCCGACTTGATGTGTTCCGCATCCTTGCCGAACATATATTTACACTGCTTTTCTGTTATACGTCCACAAATGGGTTTACGGTTTTTGAATAATTGAGTGAAGCTTCTAAGTGCGCCTTCTTTACCGGGAAGATAATGAACATTGTTTTCATCGCCGACTAATACTCGCATTCCTACATAGTCAGCTTTAAAGTGGTTGTTCATGTTTTCCTGACACGATGTGATGACATCTTCAAGGCTATGTGTATGGATCATCTCCAAAGTAAAACGTTGAATATGGCCAACAATCTGTTCGTTATTGCGCGCAGCTTGTATCAGTCCGTTTAACTGATCTTCCATTTGCTGCTTTTGAGATCTTAATAGTGTCACTTGGCGCTCAATCAAAGAGACAGCAACGCCACTTTGATGTGGGACTTTTAAGGTTTCCAGCAGGCTTTCGTGACGTAGAAAAAAGTCGGGATGGGTTCTTAAATATTCAGCAATCGCTTCTTCATCAACACCATTGGCTTCTTTTTCTATCTGGCTATTCATAATGTCATACTTCCTATAAATACTGTCTCAGCAGGTCCCGTCATATAGACAGGTTTGCCCATTCCTTGCCATTGTATATCAAGCTCGCCTCCTGGCAAATTAACCACCACCTTCTCGGCTAATAATCCTCTTAGTATACCTGATACAACTGCTGCGCAAGCACCTGTTCCGCAGGCTTTAGTCTCACCAGCACCCCGTTCATATACTCTTAAACGAATGTTAGATTCATTAACCACTTGCATAAACCCTACATTAACTCTATTGGGAAACTGCGGATGGCTTTCAAGTTCAGCCCCTACTGTATCAACAGGGGCATTATCCACACTCTCAACTAACATGACTGCATGTGGGTTTCCCACTGAAACCACGCCTAGCTCATAGGTCTTTGTTGAGTTACCTAGTATACTTTTTACAGTATAAACTGTTTCCTGTTGTTCAGAAACAAAAGGGATTTCAGCGGGTTGTAAATAAGGTGTTCCCATATCAACGCGTACTAGTCCGTTATCTAAAACCTGCAAAGTAATCTTACCCGTATTGGTACTGACGGGAATACAGTTTTTATCGGTTAGACCTTGGTCTCGTACAAAACGGGCAAAACATCTTGCACCATTTCCACATTGCTCTACCTCACCACCGTCTGCATTGAAAATACGATAACGAAAATCAACATCCTGACTATCGGCGGGCTCTACCAGTAATAACTGATCACAGCCCACTCCAAAACGACGGTCTGCAATAAATTGAATCTGTTTTGTTGTTAACTTAATGGCTTGTTGCGTAGCATCAATAACAACAAAGTCATTGCCGAGTCCATGCATTTTTGTAAAATTAATCAACATTATAGGGTTCTTGTCGCTATAAAAATAGAAAGCTAAAGGCTAACTAATAAGTTAGTTTCAAGTAAAGAGTAACTTACTACATAGTAATAGAGCAAATAGAGGGCAACTACTCAGCTTGCCCACTATTTCGTCCAATAGTTGCTTTGAAAGTGCTCAAGTACGCCCACAAGGATGTGGAATGTAGCAGATATTGCAGGAGCAAATATCTCTACATTCCGTGCTTTCGCCTTACTCTTGAACAAAATAGAGGGCAATTTGAGCAGTTACAATTGCTCTGAGTAGTTACATATGAGTCTGGTCATAAGCCCTAACTGCGTGTATTCTAAACGCCAAAAATTATAAAGTGGAGAAGTAACAATGACAATGGATGACCGCGACGGTCATATCTGGTTCGATGGCAAAATGGTGCCATGGCGAGAGGCTCAAATTCATGTATTAACACATACACTGCATTATGGTATGGGCGTTTTTGAAGGTGTACGGGCTTATCATACAGATCAAGGTGCGGCGATTTTTCGTTTGCAAGACCATACGAATCGACTATTTGATTCTGCAAAAATCATGCGTATGGATATACCATTTAGCAAAGATGAGATTAATCAGGCACAAATTGCATCGGTTAAAGACAATGGGCTTGATTCGGCCTATCTTCGTCCTATGTGTTTTTATGGTTCAGAAGGCATGGGGCTTAGAGCAGATGGATTAAAAACTCATTGTATTGTTGCAGCATGGGAGTGGGGTTCGTATCTTGGTGAAGATAACATGACCAACGGCATCCGCATTAAAACCTCTTCGTTTACTCGTCACCATGTTAATATCAGCATGTGTAAAGCTAAAGCGAACGGACATTACATTAACTCTATGTTAGCGCTACAAGAGGCGTTAACAGATGGCTACGATGAAGCGATGTTGTTAGATAACGAAGGTTACGTTGCTGAAGGCAGTGGTGAAAATATCTTTATCATCAAAGATGGCGTTATTTATACTCCGGACTTAACTTCCGCATTAAATGGTATTACTCGAAATACTGTTATGTCTCTTGCTAATGACCTTGATATAGAGGTTGTGGAAAAGCGTATTACTCGTGATGAAGTCTATATTGCAGATGAAGCGTTTTTTAGTGGAACTGCGGCTGAAGTTACTCCCATAAGAGAAGTAGATAATCGAACCATTGGAGCAGGTGGCCGTGGCCAGATTACAGAAAAACTGCAAACACTTTATTTTGATGTGGTTCATGGACGAGTCCCTCGTTATTCACATTGGTTGACGCCTGTTAATGGGGTTTTAGTTTAATATCTGGGTAACTACTCAGCTTACCCACTAGGTTGAGTGGTTGTTGAGTAATTTGAGTAGTTGCAGTAGCTTCTTAGTTCTAGGGCAAGCTCCTAGCTAAGAGGCGTTAACTCGATAAATTGTATAAAAGGGATAAGCAAAGCTATGGCGAAAAGTAATACACAAGAAAAATCTCTCGAAGATTATAAGAAGCTAAATACGCTAAAAGAAGTGGTTGTCCACTCTAAAGATTTACCGTTGCATTGCCCAATGGACGAGTCCGCTATCTGGTGTGCCCACCCTCGTGTATTTTTAGCTATCGAAGATGCCACTAATAGCGAAATACGTTGCCCATACTGTGGAACACTTTATCGCCTTGAAGACTAATCCGCTTCGTTGATAACTATACTGTGACTCAAAAAACTGTGATTCAAAAACTTAGAATATGACTTATCTTCACCCTCGTTATTGGTTGGTCTGGCTGGGGTTAGCGCTTTTACGGGGTATTACCTTTTTGCCATGGCGAGCACAAATGGCGCTTGGCAAAGCTTTAGGTAAAGTCTTTTATGCGCTGTTAAAGAAGCGCCGCAACATTTGTTGTATCAATCTGGAGCTAGCCTTTCCTGAGCTTAGCCCCTCCGAGAGAGAGCAGTTAAACCGCCAACATTTCATCTCTCTTGCTCAGGGATTTTTTGAAGCGGCGATGAGCTGGTGGAGTACAGAAAAAACCTTAAAACCTCTATTACATACCGAAGGGGAAAGTTTTCTGGCAGATGCGTTTAACTCCGGTAAGCCGATTATTCTACTGAGTGCACACTTTACTAGTCTAGAGCTTGGTGGGCGGCTTCTCACGCTACAACAACCTAATATTCCCCTGCATGTGGTTTATCGCCCTCATCAAAACAAGCTAATAGAAAGTCAAATAGCAAAAATACGCACCAAACGTTACGGCAAAGCTATTCCCAAGCTTCAAATACGAGAAATGATTAAGAGTCTCAAAGGTGGCTTTCCGCTTTGGTATGCACAAGACCAAAGTTATATGGGAAAGAATAGTGTAGTAGTGCCTTTCTTTGGAGTACCAACAGCGACTAATTCTGCTACATCCCGTTTCGCGGCCATATCAGGGGCAACAGTTATTCCTTTTTTTACCGTTAGAATAAGTGATAGTGGCAATGGTAAAGACAAGGGTAAAGAGAGAGGCTATTTATTAAAATTCTTGCCTCCCATAGATAACTTTCCCAGTGATAATATAGAACAAGACACACTACGCATTAACCAGCTAATAGAATCACAAATAAAAGAATTCCCTGAGCAATACTTATGGACACACAAGCGCTTTAAGACTAAAGATAAAGACTTTTATCAACATTATTCTGAAGACAACCCAGAAACTAAGTGCCAATGATTATCCAGCGTTACATTTCTAAAGAAATAAGATGGTCATTTTTAGCCACTATGCTGATATTGCTGCTTATCATTGTTGGTAATACCTTTGTAAAGTTGCTAGCTAAAGTTAGTACCGGTGACTTGCCTTTAGATGTTTTAGGTAAAATGGTATTGCTTGGCTCCATTAGTGGCGCTTTACAGCTAGTCCCGATAGCCTTGTTGATTGGCATGATGCTGGCTTTTGGTCGCTTGTATCAAGATCATGAAATGGAAGCACTCAATGCGGCGGGCGCTGGCCCCATGGACTTTTATAAGGGAATTGCGCGGTTTGTTCTTCCGTTAACGCTCATTGTTGCCGTTATGGTGCTATGGGTTGTCCCTTATGTTGAAGGTCTTAATAACGACATCAAAGATGAAGTACGCCAGCGACCCGAATCTGCAGGTATCCCCGTAGGGGAGTTTATGCAAGCCGGACGTGGTGAACATCGGTTTACTCTCTTCATAGAGGACCTTGATGAAGATCAGGTCGTTATGGAGCGCTTTTTTATGCATACGAAGATAGATAATGAGGAGAATATTGTTCTTGCCGAAGGTGCTATCTTATTTATAGATAAAAGAAGTGGTGACAGGGTATTACAAATTAATAGTGGCAGTCGCTATGGGCGAGACCTTACTACAGGTGAGTTCAAAGTATTTCGCTTTGCCGAACACGGGGTACGTGTTCCACCTTTGAGTATTTCATCATCTGTTGACTTGGACTCCACACCTACCTTAAAACTATTCAAAGATAATTCATTAGAAGCTAAAGCAGAACTCCATTGGCGATTTGCGGTTATTCTTGCAGCGCCGGTGATGGCTTTTCTGGCTTTTCCCCTAAGTTATTCCACTCCTCGTCAAGGGCGCTTTGGTAAATTGGCATTAGGAATTTTGCTCTTTGCCATTTATTTCAATTTGTTAATTACCGCGGTCTCCCTATTAGAAAAAGGAACAGCCCCTAGTTGGTTGGGATTATGGTGGGTGCATCTTATCTTTATTATTCTGGGGCTTTGGATGCTGAAGCGCCGTTATGGAAAAAGAAGTACTACCCTGATTAACGAGGGTGTGAACCAATAAGTCATGAATATTCTTAATCGCTACCTCTGGAAAAATGCGCTTAGTGGGATCATCATGGCATGGTTTGCACTCATCCTTCTGGATAGCTTTTTCAGCTTAATCAACGAACTGGAAGATGTCGGTAATGGCTCTGGTTATGGAACCATGCAGGCTGTTCTTTATATTGTCTATACGTTACCGGAAAGGCTGTATGAATACTTTCCAACCTCAATCCTTGTTGGTGCTTTGTTGGGATTAGGAAGGTTGTCTGCAAATTCGGAGTTCACGGCAATGCGTGCCGCGGGTGTATCCATTCAACAAATTGCTATTGCCACGCTTCAATTAGGTGTCTTTCTTGC
>JAZGES010000284.1:0-7730 GCA_036478935.1 Thiotrichaceae bacterium | reverse complement strand
CTAAAGGAGTCTGGCGTGCTAAGCCTTACCCTAATCGAGTTATCCCTAAGACGGAACAGCCGTTGCTTATCTTTATTCATGGCACAGCCTCATCCACTAATAGCAGTTTTAGTGACTTGTGGTGGGATGAGGAAGATGAGTCAGAGTCAACTCAACATAGTGTTAAGCAAGATGTTAAACAAAGCTGGTCAGACTTTGTTGATACGCATTACAACGGTCGTGTGTATGCGTTAGAACATGATACTTTCACTAAAAGTCCAGCAAGGAATGCGATTGATTTATTAAAGTCATTAGCAAAAGGGCAGAAAATTCACTTGGTTTCACATTCACGAGGCGGCTTGATTGGCGAGCTACTTTGTTTGTCTGATGTAAAAGACAGAGATCCACTGACGGAAGAGGATATTAAGCGGTTTGCATCTGCCTATGATGTAGATAGCAATAATGAGATAGATGAAACCATACTGACGACTGTAGTTAACGATCTACAACAGCTCAATAAAACCCTAAAGAAAAAAGTACCCGTAGTTCAGCAATTTGTGCGAGTAGCTTGTCCTATCCGTGGAACGACATTGGCAAGTGGACGGCTGGATATTTATCTCAGTGTTTTAGCTACGGCGGCACAGCTCTTAGCTGGCTTTTCTAACCTTGCTTTGGGTGCTGCGGTTGGTTTAATAAAAGGTGTAGCGATAGCCGCTGCGAAAAAGCGTTTACGAATAGCGGAGCTGCCTGGCTTGGAAAGTATGATTCCCGATAAGGGTTTTATACGTTTACTCAACGATCATGCCGCAGGAATCAACTCACCGTTGACTGTCATCGCTGGCAACGCCCAAGCAAAAGGCTTATCACGACAAACACTGTGGGTTGCATTGAGTAATGCCTATTATTGGAAGAAGAATGATTTTGTGGTTGAGTCTGAATCCATGCAAGGTGGGTTGCGCCGTAGAAAGGCTGTCAACTATTTAATAGATACTCATAGCGATGTTAATCATTTTTCCTATTTTAAAAATCAGAAGACCGTTAACAAACTCTATGCTGCGTTAAGAGGTGAAGAGAGTAAGGCTCAACAGCCTTATTCGCGTTCGGCGGTAGAGCTTAGTGTTGCATCTTCTACTTCTGATACTCCTGTAACTCCGAGAGGGATTACAATTATTATTCCGGGTTTTGCCGCTTCTTATTTATTAGTTGAAGGTGAAAAAGTCTGGTTGCAGAGTGACAATATTGCCAAAGGGAGATTAGCTCAGCTTGAGTTAAACAGCACAAAAGATAGTGACGGTAGTGGCAATGTCCAAGTAGAGCAAGAAGTGGGGCAGACGGGTCAAGTAAGTATAGGCGGTTGGACTGACAGCCGCTATCAAGCCTTCGCAACCTACCTAGAACAAGAGCAACAACAACTGATTATTAGTTTTAACTACGACTGGAGACTTTCCACTCAAAATAATGCTGATAAATTTGCTGATGACATGCAGCTCATTCTTGCAAATGATCCGTATCAAGATTTACCCGTGAAAGTGGTTGCTCATTCTACGGGGGGTTATATTGCTCTCAAGGCTTTACGCGATTCAACCCAATTCAAAAACCTGCTGATTAATAAGCACGATATGCAGTTGTTTTTAGTCGGCACCCCCTTTAATGGCACTTATCATGCACTGGAAATTTTGCAGGGTGTGTCTCCGTTTATTCCCTACCTGGCGATGATTGACCCACATCATAGCCAACAACAATTAATCGAGCTATTTGCTGGTTTTCCCGGTTTAAATGACATGTTACCGGATGGTTATAGTGGTGCGAATGAGGCATTGCATAAACAGTTATCCAGCAAGCCTGCGTATGCATCAAGGATTCATTACGTGGCAGGAACTTATCCCCGAACCCCTATTGCACTATCATCCCCAGATGGTTTTCTAACCAGTGCTGAAGGTGATGGTAGCGCTAGATGGGATGAAATCCCTGATTGGATTACACAGGATAGGGTTTGGTATATTGAGGACGCTTTACACGGTAACCTACTAGCAATGCCCAATACCTTTCAGGCATTAGCGGAACTATTTGTTAATGGTGCTACCTATCAACTTTCCCATACCAAACCACTTCCACGTACCTCTCGTTCCTTAAAGCACGTCAAACTAAACCCTAAAAAAACTGCCTTGCTGTATCCCAATGTAACGGATATTGAAAATACGGTGCTACGAGCCAGTACGCTTGTTACCGATGACACAGAGTCTATTTCTCAAGGTGTGCATATCCGTATTGTGAATGGCAATTTGCGATTTATAGATCACCCTATTGTAGTGGGCCATTACATACAAGATGGCATCAAATCGGCAGAGGCGGTTATTGATGAGGCGCTTGATGGCATGTTGACCGACCTTTATCGTAAGAACCTATATCCCGGTGAAATCGGTACTGCTGAAGTAGTGACACGGCGAGGTCTTGAAAAACAGGCTTTTGGAGCAGTTTGTGTGGGCTTAGGGGCAATTGGTAGTTTAACCGTCCGTAAATTACGCTCTACATTAAGAGATGGTTTTATCAAATATGGGCTGCATCAACGCGAGCTGCTAAATAACTGTCAATTGAATCAAGGACAGTATTCTAGTGTTCAAGGTAAGTCTTTTCGTGTTAAAGCACATCCCATTGAATTGTCGACTTTGTTGATTGGTGCTGGATCAGGGGGGATCAGTATTGAAGACAGTGTGATGTCGCTGCTACATGCGGTTTCAGATGCTAATAAAATATTAATTGAAATGCATTGTGAGCCTATTGCAAGACTGGATATTGTTGAACTCTACGAAGATGTCGCCATTACAGCAGCACGCTCGTTACAAAAGATACACGCTCAATTTGGTTGTAACTTGACCATTGAACCGTTAATTGTATCTCTTACTGGAGTGCAAAAACGTGCGGCTTCGGTGGCTAGAGATAGCTGGTGGCAGCACCTTCAAGTCATTGCCGATGAAGATAGTAATCTGGTTTTCTCTCCGCTGACTCATCGTGCAGGGATGGATACCACGGTACTCAATACACAAACCAAATTAATTGAAACTCTTATAGAACAATCAACACAAGAAACACGCTTTAATCGTTTGTTTAGTCAGACTTTATTTAGCCTGCTTATTCCTAATGGGCTGAAGGAGCAGGTGCTTGATGATAATGGCATGGTGTTATTACTTAATAAAAAAGCCGCTGCCTATCCATGGGAAATGCTGGTACCTGCTAACGGAAATAATAAGAGTAATTTGAGAGATAATAACCAACAACTTCCCTTTGCAACACAAACGGGTTTAATTAGAAAATTACATACTGAAGTAGATCTTAGTCATCCTGCTGCGATCAATCATAAGGCGATGATTATTGGCGATCCCATCTCTCCTTTTGTTGAACTGCCGGGCGCGCAGCAAGAGGCTGGAGTCGTGAGAAAGATACTAACGGATTCCGTGTTTGATGTAGCTGAAAATACGCTTATCAGGTCACGTGCTGTCAATATTGTTTCTAGAATCATGAATGTACCGGTGCAGATATTGCACTTGGCAGGTCATGGTATTTTTATTCCTCCGGGTGAGAACTATAAGGAAACTCCCTATCCAAATGGTTTGGCCGGTATGGTACTAGGTGATGATATTTACCTAACTGAAAAGGAAGTGCAGCAGCTTGACTCTATTCCTGAGCTAGTCTTTATCAACTGTTGTCATCTGGGTAAAATTGCAGCTAAAGAGAATATCCCTGATGAGGATAAAGCCGTTTTAGGCCATTCACGTTCTGCATTTGCTGCAAACCTGGGTACTGCGTTTATTGAGGCAGGGGCAAAATGCGTAGTGGCTGCTGGTTGGGAAGTTGATGATGCGGCTGCTTTGGTATTTGCTACGACATTTTATGAGCATCTGATCCATCATGGAGATAACTTTGGGGATGCTTGTAAATACGCACGTGTAGCCGTCTACAACCAGCATCCACGTACCAATACTTGGGGAGCCTATCAATGTTATGGCGATCCGCTATTTCGCTTTAATGATAGCTCTCACCGAAACAATGATAGAAAAGAAAAAAGTTTACGTGTATTTCATTCGCCGTGGGAGTTAGTGGTTTGGTCGAATAATATCTGCGCTAAATCTAATTTAAGTAGTGAGCAAAGAAGAAGGCTGATTAAAGAAACGCGAAATAGAGCTGACTATCTACCGGATGCATGGAAACAAGATGCGAGTGTGTTTGAAGCGATTGCCAATGTCTTCGCAAAGATAGGTGAGACAGTTCAAGCTTTAACTTGGTATCAGCAGGCAGCAGAGTGTGATAATTCGAGTCTGAAGTTTAAAGCTTTAGAAACAAAGATTCAGTTGCATACACAGCTTTCTGAAGAAATGTTTGAGTTCTTTTGTCAGTACAAAACCATGACTGCTTTTGATGAGGCGTTTATAAAATCCGCCCTGCATGATATTGAAAGCATGCTGGCATTGGGCGGCAATAAGCAGCGCTATAAGTTAAAAGCTGAAGTGTATCGGCATTATGGCTTGATAAAGTTATTAGCGGCTAGTCGTCGAAGCCAAGCCAATACAAAGCAGGCTAATACAAAGAAAAGGAAAGCGACTGTGGTTGCTGCTCAGCAGTATATGGAAACGGCTTATGACCTGTTTCTAAAAAATGACAAGCAAGTTTTTGATGTTGAAGGCCTTCATGATGCTTCAGCATTGTTAGATACCGTTAGCCTATGGTTAGGGCTTGACGATGAGTGCTCTAATAGAATTAATGTTGCTAGCAATACGGTAATCAATAGATATATTCGTCAATTGAAGCAACTCAAATCTCAGTTGGAGTCTCCGAACCTCAAACAAACCTTCTTCAGCAGAGAGTCATTATTGCGGTGTGTTTTACTCCAGCGGTTGTTACTGATTCACAAAGAGGTGAGAAATAAAAAGTTTGTTTCTAGTTCAGTGCAAGGTTCATTGCATAGTTCAGTGTTAAATGTAGCTGATTTAAGAAGTCTCTATTTAAAGTTATTAGATGGAAAAGATGAAAAACAAATAGCACAAGCCTTAAAACCTATCCGCTTTTTATATACTTATCTAGGTGTTGTCTGGAGTAAAAAGAGCCAAGTCAGAGTTGAAGTCATAGTTCAATCCATTAAAGACCTTCATGATGAAATATCATTGATTTGTAATACTCTGGACAGATAAGGGAAAGGTATTTACCATGCTTTGTATCTTGCTGCAGTAAAAGCTCTTGTAGCCTGTGTTGAGGGACGAAACACGGGTTAAAGTTATTGGTTCCCCATGTTTCGCTATCTCTCAACACAGGCTACATTTTTTTACAGCACATCATTCGAGTTATCACATTATAATCATTAAAATTAAGGGACAAAAATGAAAAAATCATTCCATACATTAGTAAGCGCCTGCGCATTGATTGCCATTACTTCTGTTTACGCAGAAAAGCCTGCGGCTCAGTGGAGTTACGAAGGACAAACCGGCCCAGAACACTGGGGGGAGCTTTCACCTGAGCACTCCACCTGTAGCAGTGGTAAAAACCAATCTCCCATTGATATTGATAGCAAAGCAACAATAGATTTCAAACAAGATCCGATAGCACTTAATTACAGCATGTTAGTCGCTGAGCAGATTAGAAACACAGGTCATAGTATTCAGGTGGATATGCGCAGTGGCGGTAGTATTAAGCTAGATGGAATGGACTTTGAACTAAAGCAGTTTCATTTTCATACACCCAGTGAGAATACAGTGAATGGAAAGCATTTCCCCCTAGAGGCGCATTTTGTTCATCAAAATAAAGCAGGCGAGTTAGCCGTTGTTGCCATGATGGCGGTACCTGGAAAGGCAGATGCAGCTCTAACCACCTTGTGGGAAAATATGCCAATGAAGGCAGGTGAAGCCGTGCGTTTATCAGCCAAAGCATTAAAAGCTATAGAGTCTGATTCAAAGTTTTCAAATTATTATCGTTTTAACGGTTCACTTACCACGCCACCTTGCACGGAAGGTGTACGCTGGGTCATTATGCAGACACCGATCACGGTATCAGAAGAGCAGGTAAAGAAGCTTCAAGCGGCTTTGCATCACCCTAATAATCGTCCAGTGCAGAAGCTTAATGCTCGCCAGATTCTTGAGTAATAGCTAAAATTTGAATAGGTCTGCGTTGGTTGAGCTAAAGCTAAACAGCGCGGACGCTCAGTATAATTATCGACCTATTGTGATTAATTATTGATCTATTTTTTTGATGTTGATATCATAAGTCCTTAAATTAAACAGTAAAAAGGGCTTAAGATTAATGATTACGAGAAGGTATAGCAGTAAGTGTCACTCCTGTGGTAACCACAAAATAAAACGTATTCATCGTGGTTTTTTTAAGAAGTATATACTCAGAGTAGATCCCGTTTATTACTGCCTAGCTTGTAAGAGCACAAACAACTAAAAATTAGCTCCCACCGCTTTTAGCCGATCAAGTACAACTCCTGAGTCCATAACTTTACGAATGGCATTCGCAGCGTCTGGTAAAGAGCCATAATACTTACGATGGCAAAGCACAATGGCTGCGTTATATAACAAGCTATCGTAGGCCAAACCCGGCTCACCTTTCAATGCGGCGATTCCTAATTTAGCAGCACTTGCTGAAGCTGCATCAGCATTAATGGCTCCCTCTTCAGACGTAGCTTCTGGAAGATCATCAGGTAGTGGTATTGCACGTTTTTTTACATGGATACCAATTCCTTTTGGATCAAGTTCCTGCAAGGCTTCTTCGCCTTTATCATAATAAGAGTAGTATTTTCCCTGCTGTTGTAGAGATGGAGTAATACCGCCTTCAACACCACGCACAATAGCTGCCGTATCAAAACCAGAGAAGCGTGCAAGCTCACAGTAAACAGGGGGGTATTCGGAATGCACATAACCCGATACAAAATGTGTTTCATTGCGACCCGAAATCGGTTTTAACAGAACTTCAACGGTTGTTAGTGCAGACCGTTTAATGAGGCGTTCACGCAAGTCTACTAAGTTATTTAAACTTGGGTTAATTGCTTTTTGATCGACATATGCCCAGCCAATATCCGGGTTCGATAATTTCTTGGCAGCTTCTTCAACAGAAATATCGACATTAATACCTAAAGATTTTAGTACTTTGTAATGTGTAAGACCATATTTAGGGCCAACTGACTCAACTCCATGTGAGAATGCCGCTTCATTTTTGTCAGCTAATAATGTAGCTAACAAAGGGGCGAGAAATGCGGTAACAGATAATCCACGCACATAGCCGTTATAGGGTTCGGCGATGTCAATAACAGAATCAACCTTTGCGGTGACTTGATTGCTGGTATTTATTAGGGCTTCTAGAAAGCCTTTATTCTCTTCCATAGACTCACGCTTCATGCGTAGAGCGATCAAGAAGACTCCTGCCCGTAACGGGTCGGCAGTGCCATCAAGAATGGTCATTAATGCATCTCGTGCATCTTCTTGGGGTAAGCTTTTGCTGTAACCTGGGCCAGTAGCTACTTTTTGGATACAGCGATAAAGGATTTCATTTTGGTCAGATTTATTCATGGGTGTGACACTAGCAATTCTCAGCTATAGGGGTCAAATACCCGTATTATTAATAACTCAACAAGATCTCATACTTAGTATGATGTGTTGTACGCTAGAGCTGTTTAATGCTGAGACTGGAGGCTGTCTAATATTTCTTTGTAGGGCATGTCAACGAAAGAGGCGCACCATGATTAATCACCTACGGTGCGCCCTACGATT
>JAZGES010000283.1:0-2705 GCA_036478935.1 Thiotrichaceae bacterium | reverse complement strand
TGCTGGTCGGGATGTTGATTCAACTGATCAACAAACAAATCTTCCAATCCACATCCAGTAAGGAAAGCAGCTTGAGAAGTAAAACCTGAAATAATAAGCCCACTATTATCAGCTGCTTCTGCAACGTGGGTGAAGTCTACATTTGCAGTGATATCTTGTAAACCAGGGTGCCAGAAAAAGTCATTATGAACTAGATGTTGGTAATGGCAAATTAGGGTTCCGGCATCTCGGTCGGGGTGGTAATACTCAGAACGTGTATAGCCGTAATCAATGAGTAAAATAAGCCCCTGCTCCAACGTGCTTTCTAACTGCTTTACCCATGTGTTGATATTGGGATTAAATTCAGAGCTATACTCAGAACTAGACCCAGAGCCATAGTCAGCCGAAATAGTTGTTCCATGTGTTACCTGATTAAAGTCACTCTCAAAAGCACCTTCTGATTGTGGTTCTTTGTCTATCAAGCTAAAGATATTGTCGTCGTTAATAGCAACACGTTTTTGATATACCGTGTTAGCCGATACTTGAAACATCTCAACAGGCATAGCATCGAGTACTTCATTGGCAAGAATGACACCTGAAAAGGGATTGTTTGGTAAGGTTGATAACCATTTCACCAGCGGTAACAAGTGTGGGCATCTAGCTTCAAGAGTGGTTCGCTGTAATGCTTTTAACTCTGGGCTTAAGTCTAGAATATAGTATTGATCAGGTAGGCAGTTCTTGACTTCTAGGTGTAATAAAATATCAGCAGCCATTGTGCCACTACCGGCACCAAACTCCAGAATATTCCTGTTATCCAGAGATTCGAGTATTTGTATGCATTGATTAGCAATGCATTGGGAGAATAGGGGGGATACTTCAGGAGCGGTTATGAAATCACCACCTTCCCCTAGTTTTCGTTTCCCCGCTACGTAATACCCTAGACCCGGCTCGTATAATGCCATTTCCATATAACGCCGAAATGAAATACTGCCTTGCTGACTTTCGATTTCACTATAAATACATTGTTGTAATTTTTGACTATGTTCTAATGCGAAAGCGCTAGGTTCTGGTAAGGATTTTGTGATTTTCATTAATGAGTGTTTAACATGTAAGTTTAGGCGGTAGTGAACTCTGAGGAGCCTCAACAAGGTTATTAAGATAGAGCTCTTTTATCTCAACTTATTATAACCGAATGGTATCCAATTCCTTCTGTTATTTTAACTAGAATGAGTTCTGTAAAACCGACTTATCAATTCAATTAGTAACGTTTGCGACTGAACATCACATGAGAACTAATATTTACATCAAAACCAAAGTCGTATAAGCTCCACCACCCAAGCTAGTAGTAGATTTTCAACTCCTAGCTTTGTATTGGAGAAGTGTTCGAGTGGCCTATGGAGCACGCTTGGAAAGCGTGTGTACGTTTATCCGTACCGAGGGTTCGAATCCCTCCTTCTCCGCCACCTAATTCTGTAATACATTCTTGAGTTGTTTCCTCATGGAACTAAACCCCATTTACACCCAAATTGCTGACCTTAGATCGCGTACGACTGATCTTAGGGGGTACCTTTGACTATGAAAACAAAAAAGAACAACTCGAAGAAGTAAATCGAGAGCTAGAAGACCCTAGTATTTGGGACAACCCTGACAATGCCACAAAACTTGGCAAGAATAAGACGTTACTAGAAAAGGTAGTCACTACCATTGACTCATTAGAAGATGGTTTGACCGATGCTAAAGATCTTTTGGAAATGGCCGAACAGGAATCTGATCAAGATACTGTAGATGCCGTTATTGATGATCTGAGAATCTTCTCAAACGACGTTAGCCAGCTTGAATTTCAGCGTATGTTTTCTGGTGAAATGGATCCCAATAATGCATTTCTGGACATACAGTCAGGTTCGGGTGGAACTGAAGCTCAAGATTGGGCTGAAATGGTTTTGCGTATGTATTTACGCTGGGGTGAGCAAAAAGGTTTCAAAACTGAGTTAATGGAAGCGTCACCTGGAGATGTTGCAGGTATCAAGAGTGCATCCATACGTTTTCAAGGTGAATATGCATTTGGTTGGCTTCGTACGGAAACTGGCGTTCACCGCCTAGTTCGAAAATCTCCTTTTGACTCTAGTAATCGTCGGCATACTTCTTTCTGTGCTGTTTTTGTCTCTCCTGAAGTTGATGATGATATAGAAATTGATATCAATCCTGCTGATTTGCGTATTGATGTTTATCGAGCATCTGGAGCAGGGGGGCAGCATGTTAATAAAACCGAATCAGCGGTACGAATTACACATTTACCTACCAACACAGTTGTGCAGTGTCAAAATGGTAGATCTCAACATATGAATAAAGATACTGCCATGAAGCAACTCAAAGCTAAGCTTTATGAGTTGGAAATGATGAAGAAAAATGAGCAACAACAAGCTTTAGAGGAATCTAAGTCTGATATTGGCTGGGGCAGCCAAATACGCTCTTACGTATTAGATCAATCACGAATCAAAGACTTACGAACCAGTATCGAAACAGGTAATACTCAAGCTGTGTTAGATGGCGCGCTTGATCAATTTATTGAAGCAAGTCTAAAAAGTGGACTTTAGTTTTCATCAAACCACTACTGAAATAAGGTATCACAGGACAAAATAATGAGCGAACAGGATAATTCACAGCAACAAGATGAAAATCAATTAATCACGCAGCGTCGTGAAAAGTTAGCTGCTATTAGAGAAAGT
>JAZGES010000282.1:0-8421 GCA_036478935.1 Thiotrichaceae bacterium | reverse complement strand
AGCTTATTTAGCGCTAGAAGCAACGGAAGAGCTAAGTAAAAATGACTATGCTGTTTCAGTGCTTAGCCTTGGCACACAACAAGGTGGCACGATCCCTAATGTAGTGGGGCGAGATAGAAAGCCCATTGTTGTTCCGATGCAAGAAGACGTATTGAAATCAATCGCAGAAAAGGGACAGGGTAGATACAGTGTGTTGCAAAGTGGTAGTGCTGATATTGACTACTTATTAGCACTTAGCTCGAAATTCGGCGCGGATAAAGCCGAGCGTGCGGATGATGTCAATAATCAAGACTGGAAATCAGAAGGGCCTTTGTTGGTCTTGCTACTATTACCTTTAGCGGCATTGGCGTTTCGACGTGGCTGGTTGTTGAGCGTAGGCCTAGTTGTTATAACCTTTGGACAACCCCAACCGGTGATGGCATCAATGTGGGATAACTTGTGGACACGTCAAGACCAACAGGCAGACCAAGCTTTGCAACGAGGTGACTTTGATCAGGCGCAACAACTAGCTAATGATCCCTTGAGGCGTGGCAGTGCGGCGTTTAAAAAAGGCGAGTATGAACAAGCCTTGAGTGACTTCTCAGAAGCTGAAGGAGCAGATGCTGCTTATAACAAAGGTAATGCTTTGGCTCAATTAAAGCAATATGAAGAGGCGATTAAAGCCTATGATGATGCGTTGAAACAGCAATCAAATATGCAAGATGCAAAAGATAATAAAGCGAAAATTGAGGCATTATTAAAACAGCAAAAAGAACAAGAAAAAAAGCAGAAAAACCAAGATAAAGATCAAGATCAAAAAGATCAGCAGAACAAGGATGATAAGAAAAAGCAGGACTCTAAATCAGGGGAAGAAAGTAACGAAGATAAGGAAAAGCCAGAACAAGAACAGCAAGAAGGTGAACCTGAAGACAAAGAGAAGGAGAAGGAACAATCAAAGAAAGGGCAGTCAAAAGAAAACCAGTTTGAAAAAGCTAATGAAGCTTCTGAAGAAGAAAAAAAGAAAGATGAAGAGCAAGAAAATAAACAAGGCGAGGAGCAAGATCAACAAACTGCTCAACAAAAAGCCGAACAAGAAAAACAACAAGCGATGGCTGAAAAAGAGCTAAAAGAAAAAGCAAATGAAGGAGCTGAAGGAAAGGAAGCCCAAGCAAAAATAGAAGCTGATGCACTCAGCAAAGAAGAAAAAATAGCAGCCGAGCAATGGTTGAGGCGTATACCGGATAATCCGGGTGAGCTACTAAAGCGTAAATTCAAATATCAATATAAAAGGCGTGGGCAGTCAAGTTCAGGAGGTAGAGCGCCGTGGTAAGTATAAAAATAATGTCTAAGAAGCTACTACATATATTTGTGTTGTTTGTTTTATTAACAAGTCATAGCTGGGCAGGTATCAAAGTATTTTTGAACCAAACCACTGTTTATGATGGCGATCCAGTCACATTAACGATTGAAAGTGACAACAGCTCAACTGATGATCCTGACCTTTCAGTTTTAAATCAAGACTTTCAAGTGCAAGGAACCAGTCAAAGTTCTAGCTTTAGCATGGTCAATGGTAATACCTCATATATCAAGACATGGAGTATTCAACTCTTGCCAAAGGGAAAAGGTGAGATTGTGATACCTGCTATTCAGCTAGGTTCTGAATCTACATCACCTTTGAATCTTGTAGTGGCTGATTTAACTCCCGATGTGGTAGAGCAAAATAGCCGACATGTAACACTTGAAGCAACCGCCGAAATTGGTAAATCACTCCCTTATGTTCAGCAGCAAATCCCCTATGTAATTAAGCTGTTTACGGATGAGACAATTGTTCAAGGTGATATTTATGCACCGAATATTGAAAATGCGGTAGTAGAGAAGCTAGCAAGGGATAAGCAATATAGTATTAACCGCAATGGTAAAAAGCTGAATGTACTAGAACGCCATTATGTTATTTCTCCTGAGAAAAGTGGCGCGTTAGTTATTCCTCCTGCTTTATTCAAAGGCAAACAAGTACTGCCAAGTGAAAATCAACAACAACGCTCACGTCGTGGAAATTTGGCGGATAGTTTCTTTAATGATCCTTTCTTCAGTGATTCTTTTTTTGGGAGTGCGTTTAATCAACGAGGAAGTCCAATAAATTCCCGTAGTGATTCGATAGAAATAGATGTACAACCGATTCCTGCAGAATATAAAGGTGCCAACTGGTTGCCTGCTGAAGATTTGGTTATTACAGATAGCTGGGGGAAAAGCAATCCAACCTTCAAGGTGGGGGAGCCCGTAGTGCGCACCTTGACTTTGCAAACCAAGGGTCTGACAGGTTCACAAATTCCAGAGTTCACGGCGGGTGAGCCAAACAATATGCGGGTATACCCTGACAAGGCTACAACGGAAACAAAGACAGATGGCAATACCGTATTTGGACTTCGACAGCAACCAATTAGCTATATACCTAACGCATCGGGAACAGTGCTCATTCCAGCCGTAAAGATTGACTGGTGGAATGTTGTTACCCAAAAGCAAGAAACGTTTACATTGCCAGAAAAAGAAATTCAGGTTTTGCCGGGTGTGGGTGAACGTGTAGGTAAAAACGTAGGTGGAAATAAAAAACAGGTTTCGACTCCAGATGAAGATGCTGTAGAACAATCAGCAGATGCAGGGCAAGAAGAAAATGATTTAAGTTCACGATCAGAAACCCAGCCGAGTAGTAATCAATGGGGCTGGGCTTTACTGATATTTGGAGGTCTGGGTGCATTAACTTATTACTGGTTACGATATCGAAAAGAAACTGTAGCAGTAAAAATACCCGCAGATCGAATCGCACCAAAAGTTAGCTCAAGTCACTTATTCACCACATTACAACAAGCCTGTGATAGTAATGATAAAGCATCGGCAGCTAAGCTACTGCTACAAATAGCTGAGTTAGAATGGCCTGAAAATGCACCTAAGAGCTTAGGCGTGTTAGCGGATCGCCTTATAAGCGGCTCTGAATATATTAGAGACTTGGATAAGAATCTTTATGCCGATAGTGTGGTAGGTGGGAGTGAGGCTTGGAAAGGTAATCTCTTGTGGAAAGCCGTTAAAGATGGCTTTCCACGTAAAGATAGTACTAAGGGCTCTGTAGAAAATGAGCTTGTTGCTAGTTTGTATCCAGACAGAGGCTGATAGCCTCTTATTCTACTTCTTACTGATTGATAGCAACCGCAGAGCCGGTAGCATAGACGACAGTTCCTGCTTTTGAATCACATGAAGTGTGAGTGGGGCGAGAGCTGAACTGCCGAGAACCTAGCTGATAGCTATACACCTTATAGCAGAATCGTGTGGCTGCTCTGTCGACAGTATCAAGTGTTGCTATATCAACCGTTCCATTATGATCAACATCACCAATTTTATAGAGTTGCTCTGAATAGTTTTTTAGATAGTCAGGTCTAATATTTTTGAGAACCGTGGTTTTTGCCCCCGTAGATTGAACCATGACTTTAGCATTATCAATATAGATATTGGCAGAGATTCCATTGATAGGTTGAAAAACGCTAAATGAATTGACTTGGTCAGCATGTAGTAAGGGTAAAGCGACTAGGGTTATAACGCCTAGGAGCATAGATAAAAAGGCTTTCATCATATACCTCCATGTATATAATTTTGAATTCTGTAAATACTCTGTATAAGTATTTTGTTAAATAGAATCCGGAGTATAGTCAAAAATATTAATAAGTGGAGGAATGTGCGTGATTATTTCTGCTAATATCTGTCGATTCCGACGATTAACGGTTAAATACTTAAACAAAGTTAAAAAAATATGAATTATTCAATAATAAATGATGCGTCACCTGATAGTTTTCCAACTAGCTTTTCAACCGATTGTGTTGTTGTCTCGGTCTTTAAAAAAGGCGAATTATCAAGTGCTGCTAAAGCGATTGATGAGAAATCTTCTGGTGCTATTTCTGCTTTAATTGAGATGGGCGACTTTACCGGAAGTGAAAACTCGGTAGAAGTGCTTTATAACCTTACTGGCATTGAAGCAAGGCGTGTCATGTTGGTGGGCTGTGGGGACAAAGACAAATATGACCTTGAGGTTTTGCATACCGTGATGGATAAGGTGGGTAAAAGCCTAAACGGCATGAAACTAAAACATGCAGCTATTTGGCTAGAAGAGCCTGCCGCTAGTGAGCAACAAGCAGTACAGCAAGCTATCACAACCTTATCATCCTGCTTTTATACTATGGATGATTATAAGTCGGACAAGAAAAAAGATGAGACTGAAAAAGGGTCTAAAGTTGAGCTGAGTGAAATAGCTATCGCAGGGGCAGGTTTAGATACTCAAGCTATAAATCAAGGCATGGGAATTGCGAGTGGAGTGGAGCTTGCCAAGAATATGGCGAACCATCCGGGAAACGTATGTACGCCTACTTACTTAGCAGAAAATGCCCTCCAGCTTGGCAAACAGCATGACAACCTATCAGTAGAAATACTGGAAGAGTCTGACATGGAAGCTTTGGGAATGGGAGCCTTCTTATCGGTTAGCGTAGGCAGTAGAGAAGACGGCAAACTGATTATCATGAACTACAGTGGCGGCTCTGCCAATGACAAGCCCGTTGTGCTGGTTGGTAAAGGAATCACGTTTGATACCGGTGGAATCTCATTAAAACCCGGCGGTAAGATGGATGAGATGAAGTTCGATATGGGAGGAGCTGCGAGTGTACTAGGCACGATGCAGGCAATTGCTTCTATGGAGTTGCCAATGAATGTAATCGGGGTCATCGCTTCAGCTGAGAATATGCCCAGTGGTCATGCCACTAAACCCGGCGATATCGTTACCTCGATGGCAGGTAAAACCATTGAAGTACTGAATACAGATGCAGAAGGGCGCATGGTGTTATGTGATGCGTTAACTTATGTGAAAAAGTTTGACCCAGAAGTTATCATTGATATAGCGACATTAACAGGCGCATGTATCGTGGCACTAGGGCATCATATTTGTGGAATGATTAGTAATAATGATTCTCTAGCAAAAGATTTAATGGAGGCAGGGGAAAATGCGCTTGATCAAACATGGAGGTTGCCTCACAACAAAAAGTACACAAAACAGTTAAAGAGTGAGTTTGCTGACTTGGCAAATATCGGCGGTCCTTCAGCAGGTGCTATCACCGCAGGGTGTTTTCTAGCGGAGTTTGTTGATGATGATATGCCATGGGCACATTTAGATGTGGCAGGAACGGCATGGACAGGAAAGGCAGCAACGGGTCGCCCTGTGCCGCTATTAACTCAATATTTAATCAATCGTTTAAAATAGATGCAAGAATATAGATTGTGACTGAGATAAAGTTTTATGTAGGCAGAAATGACGATGTTCGGTCACGGTTGTTATTAGCCTGTCAGTTGACTCAGAAAGCTCTTGAGCATCAACTACAAGTTTATATTCATACCGATTCACCGGAGACGTTAACGCAATTGGACGACTTATTGTGGACATGGAATGAAGCCTGCTTTATTTCACACGGTATAGCACCTGATGACAGTGTGAAGGTTGAAATGGGTTTTGATTATGAGCCTGTGGCTCGATGTGACTATCTGATTAATCTATCAAATACACGTCCTGCTTTTTTTGGTCGTTTTGAGCGGATGGCAGAAATTCTGGATCAAGATCAAGAAATTTTAACAAAAGGGCGTGACCGTTATCGGTTTTATCAAGACAGAGGTTACAAATTGGACTACCATAAACTATAAGTTTAAATATTCTCGGACAATTACCATGTCGAACACCAGTAAAGATAATAGTTATTCCATACCGCTAGTGACAGATGTGGTGGTTCTAGGTGATCCCGAAATGAAACGATTAGCACAAGAAAAACAAGCTATGTGTGATGATCATGCGGCTATTAATCTTCAGCGTCGTATTGATGATGTTGAAAGTGCTATCGGTCAAGATGAGTCAAAAGCCCCTTCACGTGCACATGCTATTCGTGCAGAGTTTTCAGCAATATAGCTTCCTTCCATATAACCTCCTTATACAAAATAACAAGAATGAAGAAAATTAATATCCTCCACCTTACAACTGCATTTGTTGTCGGTGGTGCCGAAAAAGTTGTCTTGGATTTGTTGAAAAATCTGGATAAGCAACGTTTTAACGCCTCTATTATTGCTTTGTCGCACAACGCAGATATGTTGCCAGAATATTTGGAGAGCGGTATAAAAGCGGAAAAGCTAGATATGAAAAAAGGCTTTCCAGGGATGGTTAAGGTTTTAAAATATCTGGATCATTATATTGCTGAAAATAATATAGATATAATTCACGCGCATTTATTTCACCCTTTACCTATCGCATCATTGCTTAAACTCAAGCATCCCAAGCTAAAAATAGTGTTTACTTCCCACAGTATTAATATTGGTGGTAAAGCTAGAGAAAAGCTGACTTGGTTATTAAAAGGTTTAAGAAATACAGATATTGTTTTCTCTGAAAGTATGAAAACTAATATGTATAAAGAGGACTGTATCGTTATTCCGAATGGCGTGGACCTCAATAAATTCACTGCTGAAATGCCAAAGCATGACAAGTTTACCTTTATTGCGGTAGGTAGTATTCGACCAGAAAAAAACCATAAGTTTTTGGTGGGTTGTGCAAAAAATCTTAAAGAGAAAGGTTTGGATTTTGAGTTGCAGATAGTGGGTGGTGGCGATGAAAATCAAGTATTGATTGATGAAATACAAGCTGAAATCAAACAGCTAGATGTTGAAGATTGTGTGAAAATGTTGGGTTCTCGTAATGATATCCCTGAGCTTTTAATGAAAGCACATTGCAATTTATTACCCTCCCTCTTTGAAGGAATGCCGATAGCTTTGCTTGAGGCAGGAGCAGCAAGGCTCCCCGTTATTACTACACCTGTTGGTTCAATTCCCACCTTGGTTGATGAATCTAATGGCTACCTCTCATCGCTAGATGACTTCTGTGCAACTATGGAAAAGGTCTATAGTCATTACGAAGATGCGAAGGTTAAAGGAATAGCGCTAGCTGATAAGATTAATAAATCCTACTCGATTAATAGCATGGCAGAAGTACATGGTAAGTTATATGCTTCGCTGCTTGAGCGATGACAGTAGCTGACGGTAAATGTCCTCATTCTTAGCACACTCATTGATTGGTTTTACTGTTGGGGCGCAAAAACAACAAGCTACTATTAAGCAAACTTTCATAGCTTCTTTATTCTTTATAGTTTTGGCAAGTGCCCCAGATGTTGATTATATAATTAACGGGTTAAGAGGCTATCAAATGCCGATTCGGTATACGCACTCAGTGGGTTATACCTTCCTGATAGGGCTCCTTTCGCTCCTCTTCAGAAATGTATTATTGAAAAGCTCATTAAATAATATTCCGGTAATCCTCTTTTTTCTAGCGCCTTCGACACACCTCCTTCTTGATGGTTTGGTTGCTGTGCATGGGAATCCTTACCTGTATCCCTTTAGTGCGTCAGACCTTACTTTTCCTGTAGGAATACTACCAAGCTCAGCTCATATAGATTTCCACAACTATTATTTTTGGCGTAACAGTTTTATTGAATTACTCATCTTCATTCCGGTTGTCGTCGTGCTTACCCCTATGTTTCGACAAATAGCGTTTAAACATAAAGCGATAAAAATCTTACTGGGTTTATTGTTTGTAACAGGGTTGTTGATAGGGTGGAATTTACAACGGTAGATAGAGTTAGTGATAGTTGGTGACAACCGACATCAAAGCTCTTAATAAATAGCATCTGCTATTACAAGCTTATTCAATGTATAATCTGCGGCTTTTCTGGCCTTCAACAAGAAAACAATAATGGATAAGACATACAACCCAAAAGACATCGAGCAGCGTTGGTATAAAAGCTGGGAAGACAACGGCTACTTTGCCCCAAATGAAGGCAGCGAAGGAGATGAAGACCAACAACCTTATTGCATCATGTTACCGCCGCCTAATGTCACGGGCACGCTACATATGGGTCATGCTTTTCAGCACACCATTATAGACGTTCTAACTCGTTATCACCGTATGAAGGGTGACAAAACACTCTGGCAGCCAGGCACAGATCATGCGGGTATCGCTACGCAAATGGTGGTTGAACGCCAATTGGAAGCCGAAGGCAAGACGCGTCATGATCTAGGCAGAGAAAAATTTGTTGAACGTGTTTGGGATTGGAAAGAACAATCGGGTGATCGTATTACTGAGCAAATGCGTCACTTGGGGACGTCTCCTGATTGGTCGCGTCAGCGTTTTACCATGGACGAAGGTTTATCTGAGTCTGTTACTGAAATATTTGAAAAACTTTATGACGAAGGCTTAATCTATCGTGGCAATCGCCTTGTCAATTGGGATCCCGTTTTACACACTGCCTTATCTGATATTGAAGTGATCTCTGAAGAAGAAGCGGGCCACATGTGGCATATCCGCTATCCCATTGCGGATGAATC
>JAZGES010000281.1:0-5090 GCA_036478935.1 Thiotrichaceae bacterium | reverse complement strand
CCAGCATCACGCATACCTTCTATATAAGCAGTCGCTAGTTCAGCAACAATCATCGCATCCTGATGAAAGGCACGATCTCCAATGACATCACTCACCTCGTAATTGAGATCCAGTACTGGCGAAAAACTAAAATCTATTCCAACACTCTTTACCTCTGCCGCCATCAGCCACCCGTGTAACCTTGAGACTCGCAAAGCTTCAGATTTGTCCTTGGAATAAAACTTTCCCAAACTTGCCACCGCAGGAAGTTCTGTGAACTCAGATCTAAACCGCTGTACTCTCCCCCCTTCATGATCAACCGCAATCAATATGGGCTTGTTTACCTTATCGGTTTCATCACGAATAGTTTTCACCAAATGAGTCACTTGTTCGACTGATTGATAGTTACGTGAAAAAAAGATGACACCGCCCACCATGGGGTGTTGTAAAACTTCTTTTTCTACAGGCGTTAGCTCTGTTCCTTCTAGATCCAGCATCATCGGTGAAAAATTCATTCTATTTATTCTCATAACTTGATGTAGATTATTGTAGACTTTGGCAAAATAACGCCTAATTGACCTTAGACGTATACACAACCGACTTTTTACTTGAATTTTGTTAAAATATTCATATGATACGGAGCTAGTACAGCTTAGCTGTTAAGCTAGTATTAATACAGCATAGCTAGAATATTCGCCAGTTTTATACAGTACAATATTGATGTTATCAATCATAAAGCTTGCGCACCAATAATAAGTATATTAGAATATTGGAATATACAACTTTGAAAATAAACATATCGTTAGGAGATATCTCATGAAATTACAAGCAATCGCATTTTCTGCGCTAATAGCTTTATCTGCAACATCATCAGCTGACTGGTGGGACGGATGGAATAAAGGAAACGGAACAGGCCAAGGTGCTGGAAACGCACAAGGCAACGCAACAGGAGCTGGCAACGGTCAAGGAACTGGCGCTGCAAATGGTAAAGGCTGGGGAACTGGAAAAGGCGATGCTGACGGTGAAGTAGACTTCGCTATTCAATTCAAAGGCAAAGGTCGCACTAACATGGACACTAAGATGTCTGGTGATGGTCAAGGTAACGCAGCAGGTAATGCAGCAGGAAACACTACTGGTGCTGGCAATACTGCTGGAAACGTAGCGGGTTCTGGTAAAGGATCAAATGCTGGAAACGCTGCGGGTTCTGCTCCTTGGAACAACAACAGCAACGGTCGCCCAATGGCTATGCCTTCAATGCCACGTGCAGCAGCACCTCGCGCTGCAGCTCCGGCTCCAGTAGCAGCTGCTCCAACAGCAAACGCACCTACTACAGCTCCTAGAGCTATGGCACCACAGATGCAGATGCCTGCTATGAACATGCAACAGCGTCCAATGATGCAGATGCCTAATATGAATATGCAACAGCGCCCTATGATGCAGATGCCTGCTATGCCAATGATGTACGGCTATCAGCCAGCACCTATGTATGCATATCCTGCTGCACCACAAATGCAAATGGCTGCTCCAAGTGCACCTACTTTTGAAGCTGCACAGAAGCGTCAACAAGCACAGCGTCAACAAGCTGAAGCATTCTTCAAGAAAATGGAAGCGCAACGTAAAGCTCAAATGAGTGCACCTGCACCAACTGCAGCAGCACAAGCTCCAGCTGTAAAAGTTGAAGTAACTGCACCTGCTGCGAAGTAAAAGCTACAACGAATAAAACATAGCGTTTTATTACAAAAGCCACTGATTTTCAGTGGCTTTTTTTTGCCCAAATTTAATTGATCAGCAGAACCAATCATCTGTACAGCTTAACCATTCATGCCCTTCCGCACATATAAGCCGACACTTATCCTTAATCAGTACTCCCTTGCATATTAGCAAGGCACAATAGTTCCTATAATCTGTGACAAGGTATTTTACGCAAAGAACTTCACAGGGCTCACTACATTAAAGGAATCAAATAATGGTTACCAGATATAGCAAACTCAGCTTATTCGGCACAAAGGGACGTCTTGGTAGAATAGTCTACTTTCTTTTTTCTTTTATCATACCCGTTAGTATATTTTGGGTGATAACCGCTACAGCGGGACAGTTAAATCGACAAGGACTAATAAGCAAAGAAATAGCCTATGGACTGATCCTGTTTGCCACACTAGTTGCTATCTTCATGCTGATTAGGCTCACAATGCAGCGAAGCCACGATTTAAACAGAAGCGGTTGGTTATCAGCCCTGTTAGTTCTCTTCCCTCCTCTTATCGCCATTTTTTGGTTAATACCTGGCACCAAAGGAATAAATAACTATCATGAGCCATCTCAGCCCTTATCAACACTATCAAAGCTGTTTTCATTATTACTTTTCTTAGGACTGTTGTTGCCTATCATTTTTCTAGCAAAAGAATATTCACTCATTGATAATATTAGGCAGTTGCTTCAACCGTACTTTTAACCAAAGATATTCCCTCATAAACAAGCCCAGAATATAACTGAATTAAATCAGCACCGGCATTTAACTTATCTTTGGCATCTTGAGGTGACGAAATTCCTCCAACACCAATGATAGGGATTTCACCCTTTAGATGGTAAAAAAACTGGGCAATCACTTGAGTAGATAAATCAGTTAGAGGCTTGCCACTCAAACCACCTTGTTCATCGCCACGGGAAAAGCTTTCAACCTTTTCACGAGACAATGTGGTATTGGTTGCAATTAAACCATCTATTTTTTGCTCCAATAACACCTTCGCAATTCCTTCTATTTCATCACTGCTAAGATCAGGGGCAACTTTAACTACGATTGGGGTGTATTTATTATGCTCTGTTTTAAGCAGAGATTGTTCCTTCTTTAATGCCTTTAGAAGCTGCTCTAATTCTTCACCATATTGAAGCGTCCTTAGCCCTGGCGTATTGGGCGATGAAATATTGATCGTTACATAGTCAGCATGACAATAAACTTTCTGTAGCCCAATGACATAATCATCTAAAGCTTTCTCAACTGGGGTATCAAAATTCTTCCCAATGTTAATTCCTAAGACACCTGAATAATTAGATTTTTCAACCTGCTTAATTAGATAATCAACCCCTTCATTATTAAAACCCATTCGATTGATAATGGCTTCTGCTTCTGGAATTCTAAATAATCGTGGAGAAGGATTACCTGGTTGTGGTCTAGGCGTAACCGTGCCTATTTCAATAAAGCCAAAACCTAGATTTCCAAGTGCATCTATATACTCACCATTCTTATCCAGACCAGCAGCTAAGCCTACTTTATTCGGAAAGTCTATTCCCATAATGCGAATAGCTTTAGTCGATGTAGCAGGAGCAAAAACTTTTAAAAGACCCAAGCGATTTGATACCCTCGCTGCTCTTAATGCTAAGTGATGGGCTGTTTCGGGGGAAAGTTTAAATAATAACGGACGGAGAAGTTTATACACACGGATACTCTGTTGTTGTACGGGGATAATAATTTACAAATTTAACTACGCTAGTGCTACTAGAAGCTTAACCGTAGGTCGGATAAGCGATAGCGCCTCCGACAAAGCTCCACTAATTCGGTAAGTTGCCGGATGAGGTTCCTTATCCTGCCTACAGAACCACTTTCGTGATGGTAACTAGTAAAAAAAAGTGACCATGAAAGAAGAGAGCTACCTTCGACCAGCCTCTAGCGCAGCAATACGCTCTTCTAAAGGGGGGTGCGTCATCATCAGCTTTTTAAAACCACTACCTACACCTCCAGTAATTCCAAAAGCAGCCATTTCACCCGGCAGATCCTCAGTGGCATGAGCCTGATTTAAACGTTTCAAAGCAGAGATCATTTTTTCTCTACCCGCTAACTTAGCACCACCTTGATCCGCATGAAATTCACGCCAGCGTGAGAACCACATCACAATCATGGTCGCCAAAAAGCCAAATAGAACTTGTAGCACCATAGATGAAATATAGTAGCCCATTCCAAAACCACTACGCTGTTCACCGCGAGAAAGTAATGAGTCTATGAAAAACCCTACTACTCGGGACAAGAACATAACAAACGTATTTAATACGCCTTGTAATAAGGTTTGAGTCACCATATCACCGTTAGCAACATGTGCCATTTCATGACCTAGAACCGCTTCAACTTCATCGGCATTCATATGCTCCAGCAAGCCCTGACTGACAGCAACCAGCGCATTATTTTTACGTGCACCTGTCGCAAAGGCATTAGGCTGTGGTGATTGAAAAATACCAACTTCTGGCATACTAATACCGACCTCATGTGCTTGGCGCTGAACCACATCAAACAACCACTGTTCCTGACGGGTTTGAGGATGCTCAATCACCTCTACACCCATGCTGCGCTTTGCCATGCCTTTAGACATCCACAGACTAACAAAAGCTCCGCCAAAACCAATAACCAAAGACATTAAACCGATATAACCAAAGTGCGCAGGCAAGCCCATATCCAAAAATATCTGACTAATACCAAACATTGAATCCAAAATACTCCATGCAACACCCAACACTGCGATGACTGCAAAGTTAGTTAGCATTAACATCATGACTCTTTTCATCTTATTCCTTAGTATTAGTAATTATTGTGGCGAACAAGTAACGATAAAATCGCAATTTAATCGACTCAAATTGTACAGTGTAAATGGTTACAAAATAATACCTTTCAAGTCAAAACTGGTAACACCGTTCATAATAAATTATCACGTGAAACGATGAATAAGTGTTATTATGCCGAATTATACGGATTAAGAAAGCTCCGTTAAGAGCTGATTCAGTGAGAACTACTTATTCTCCCAAATCCATTAGGAAACTCTGAAAAGTCATCAGTCGTTTTTCTGAGGTTAAAATCCGCCAGGATTTAATCAGAGCTTCCTTAGGCACGCTGCGTAATTTTATATAATAATAAAAACGACCTTGTAAGGTAAAAACATGTTTGAATTTCTAAAAGCTGGAGGGTTTTTAATCCTTCCTATCCTAATCAGCTCCATTATTGCATTAGCTATCGTTATCGAACGATTTTTTGCACTAAAAGCTCGTAATATCATTCCTGAAAATATTATAGGAAAAGCTCATAAGATTGCAGCAAGTGGCGCCACACCTAGTAAAAAAGATATTCAAGATAT
>JAZGES010000280.1:0-3852 GCA_036478935.1 Thiotrichaceae bacterium | reverse complement strand
TACGCCTACTGATTTGATAGGCAGGAATACAGCAAAAGCCTGTGATACTTTCTCGTATAAGTCGTGTTTGTAGAGTTCTTCTATAAAGATATAGTCAGCCAAACGCAGGATATCCGCATATTCTTTTTTAACTTCGCCTAGAATCCGTACTCCTAATCCAGGGCCAGGGAAAGGATGGCGATATACCATTTCTCTTGGCAAACCTAGCTCAATACCAATCTCACGTACTTCGTCTTTAAACAGCTCGCGTAGCGGCTCTACTAAGCCAAGCTTCATATCTTCTGGCAATCCACCTACATTATGATGAGATTTAATCAGATGTGCTTTGCCTGTTTTAGCTCCAGCAGATTCAATCACACCAGGGTAGATAGTGCCTTGAGCCAGCCACTTTGCATTGTCTAACTTACCCGCTTCTTCATCGAAAATTTCGATAAACATGTTGCCGATAATTTTACGCTTTTCTTCTGGATCTGTTTTTCCTTTTAGCGCGTTCAAGAAGCGATCTTCTGCATCAACACGAATAACCTTTACACCCATGTGCTCAGCAAACAACGCCATTACCTGATCACCTTCCTTGTAGCGTAACAAGCCGATATCTACGAATACACAAGTCAGTTTCTTACCAATCGCACGATGCAATATCGCTGCCACAACAGAGGAATCCACGCCGCCGGACAAGCCTAGAATAACTTCATCATCACCTACTTTTTCTTGTACATCTTTGATACTAGTTTCGATGATATTAGAGAACGTCCAGAGTCCCTCACAACCACAAATATCACGCACAAATCTTTCTAGTATGCGTTTTCCTTGTTTGGTATGAGTCACTTCTGGATGGAATTGAATGCCGTAATAGTGGCGCTCTTCATCAGCAATGCCAGCAATAGGTGCACTGTCCGTACTTGCCATCAGCTTAAAGTTATCCGGTAATTTCTCTACGCGATCACCATGCGACATCCACACATCGAGTAAACCAAAGCCCTCTTCACTCACCTGATCTTCAATGTCTTTTAATAGTGCCGTATGTCCGCGCGCGCGTACCTTCGCATAGCCATACTCGTGATGGTCTGCATTCAGCACTTCGCCACCCAATTGGGATGCCATAGTTTGCATGCCATAACAAATACCTAGCACCGGTACTTCTAAATCAAAAACAACTTGTGGAGCTTGTGGTGGATCACTATCAATAACTGATTCTGGACCACCTGAAAGAATAATACCTTGGGGTGCAAACTCACGGATATCTTCTTCAGACACATCCCAAGGATATATTTCAGAATAAACCCCTACTTCACGAACACGTCGCGCAATAAGCTGGGTGTATTGTGATCCAAAATCGAGGATTAGGATGCGATCAGCATGAAGTTTGTCAGCAGCGATATGTTCAGTCATTCAGGATTACCTTCGGTGGATTTAGCAGTGATAATCCTTAATCGTATTTTAACTGTCAAGTGTTTACTTGCAGGCCTCATTCTTTATAATCAGTTTCTAGCGAACGATAGTGACATATCGCTCTAGCAGTAAGGTTTTTTAGCCCTAATAAATAAAAATAGTCCTATTATTATCAGCTATTTCCTTTATATTTCTGCTAAACTACTTTAGATACCTCAAACAAAACAGGATGCGTCATGGCAAATTCTAAATATCTGCGTTGGCTTGATGAAGACAAGCTAACCACAAAAGTAACCCAACGCTTTGTAGAGTTTTGCGATGAAGATGTAGAGCAACGTGCTCATGATGAACATTTTGATGCCAGCATTTATGAAGATGCCATGAAACTGATTATTGATCGTTTTGAAGGAAAAGTAGATACCAACACAGAGGGTGATGACTAATGATTATTAAATCCCTTACCGCAGAAAACTTCCGTAAATACAAACGTCTAGAAATTGAAGATATTCCAGAAAGAGGCTTAATCACTATAAGCGGTGAAAATGAATCAGGAAAAACCAGTATTGCTGATGCCCTAAGTTTCGCATTATTTGGACGCACCTTCCTTACTGTTGAAAAAAAGGCTAGCAAGCTCATTGCTTGGGGCGAAAAGAATGCTTCTGTGGTACTTAACTTTGTCAATAAAGGCAAAGCCTATCAGCTCACACGTATCGTAAATGCCGATGGCGTAGTAGATGCGCAGCTATTCAGTGAGGAAAAAGCTGAGTTAATTGCCGACACCCCTGAGGAGACAGAAGAAGCGTTACAAGATATTCTAGGTTATGGCTACGAGACCTTCTCAGATTCTTACTATCTGGTGCAGCGTGAACTATCAACACCTCACCCCAATAGTGACAGTATTAAAGACATGGTGGGCATTAGCGCTTACTCCAGAATTAGTAATGAAATGCACCGCACTAATGAAAAAGATGATGATGAACTAGCATTGCTACGCCCTCAATATGAGCAAGCTTACAAAGACTTACAAGATTTAGGTATTGATGATTCTTGGCTACCTGAATTAGTTGATACGCGTGATAGCGTGGAAACAGATCAAGATTATAAACATCAATTAGTCTCACAATTAAGAAACTCAGCCGATAGCTATACAGATGACCGTAATCTATATGTCGCTGCGCGCCGGAAGCATCGTACGTTTGGTGTTTTCTCTGATTTGTTATTAGCCGCTTTAGCTGTGGCTCTAGGGTTGTGGGCTTTTATCAAGTTCTTGCCCGATATGGCACAAAACTTATTAATGCCACACAGCTTGGAAAATTTCTCTACTTTAAGTAACTGGTCTGAATTATGGATGCCTTTATTAGCAGCCATTCTTGCTATTGGGTTCTTACTGGGCATGGTGCTGACATGGCGTACGGAAGATAAACAGTTATCACCTTTGAAACAAAATTCTCAGTTATATTCAGAAGCACTCGATGAAAGCTATCGACATGCTAAAACAGATTTAACTGACAACTTCGCCACACGCAGCCTTGATCTAGTAACTAAAGCAAATGGGGGCGCATTACCCCTAGTCAATGCTGATCATTCTGAGCTTGCTAAGGTACATACCTTAAAGGTCGAGGTTGAAGAATATCATGCTGATGAGCTAGAAGCTGAAAAGACAGTCGATGCCTTGCGCTTACATATGAAAGAGCAACAACGCCACAATGACTCCAACCTTGCTGTATTAAATACTGAAATAGATTCTGAGATGGAGCGTACTGGAATTGCTTCTGGATTCAGGCAACAACTGTCAGAATACGATACAGGTATTCGACTGCACACACGTAATATCAAAGTACAGAATATGGCGATTGATTTATTACGCAGCTCAGCTAAAGAGTTTACCGATGCCTTTAATAACTCTATTACCAAGTCATCTGCAAAGATTTTACCTTTCTTTACCAATGATCATTATAAGAATGTAAAAATTGATGATGACTTAAATATTGCTGTTTTCTCCAGTGATAAAAATGACTTTATGGACTTTGATGAAATCTCTTCAGGTACACAGCGTCAAATCATGCTGGCATTGCGTATTGCCATGTCGGAAGAGTTAGCGAAAACCAACGATACCGACAAACAGTTTATTATTTTGGATGAACCTTTTGCCTTCTTTGATCACCAACGTACTGTAGCAACACTTGAAAAGCTTCCACAGGTTAGTGATATTATTAGTCAGGTTTGGGTCGCTTCTCAGGAGTTTCCTGAAGGGACTCATGCTGATAAAGAAGTGGTATGCCCTGCGGGTGAAAACCAGCTTATTGCTTAATGAGTCTCTTAACAAGGTACTTTCCCACTGGAACCGCGCTTCAGTCGCGCAGTGGAGCACTCACTAAGTCAAGTCCCACTTCCATAATAAGTTCCTATGAATCCAGAAATCTGAATATAACTCAATTTTAAAGCCATGCTAAAGCTAAA
>JAZGES010000279.1:0-2992 GCA_036478935.1 Thiotrichaceae bacterium | reverse complement strand
ATGAGGGCTGCTGTTTTCATTTAAGTGCTCCGTAAAGGGTTATCTTGTAGATACATTGTATCATATAATTCAGCAGGTTAACTCCTTAAGTCAATGACATTGGGCGGAGGCCGGCATGACGGGCGGCGGAGCTTTCGAAGTCAGTACTAACAAGTCTTCACTACAAGCTCTCACTTCTAGATGGGGGAGGAACATTGAGACTTACTAAGTATTCAGCAAGTTGTTCAGCAGCTAGCTCTTTAGATTCATGGTTGCTACTGTCTTTATTACTCCAAATAAAATAGTCAGTCTGATCGTCCTCATAACCTGTCGCCTTATATATATCGGGCATGCTCGGAATATGGTCACCATACAAACACAAGACAGCTTCGCCTGATAATTCCTTTAGTTCGGTAGCCAATTCACCCAGAGTCTCATCTGCATTTTTTAAATGCCGTAAATACACTGTTAAATCGTTATGAGGTTGTGGAGGCGACTCATCATACAAGCGAGCAATATCTTCTTCAGTTGTTTTTTCCAGATGTAGTGGACCATGGTTCTCCATGGTAATCGCAAAAATAAAGACAGGCTTATCTTGTGCCGCTAACGTCTCAATAATCTTTTCAGTTACTGCTGCATCTTTGATATAGGGTCCGAATGTATTATTTTTATTAAAGCTCTCAATGTCTATAAACTCATCAAATCCCATCTTGGGGAAAATTCGGTCTCTACCAAAAAATGAGACAGGATGAGGGTGTATACAGACGCAATAATACCCCTGTTGTTGATAGTAACTAGCGAGTGAAGGAATGGATTCGCTCGAAAGATATTGATAAGGATAGAAACGATAAAGACCCAATTTATGCGAAGGGATTCCTGTTAAGACAGAGAACTCAGTACGCATGGTATTGGCTCCCCAAGCAGGGACATTTAGCCTTCCTGAAAGTTTTGACTCACTACAGAGTTGGTCAAAGTTTTTGAGTAATGAGGTCTTGATTGAAGGGTGTAATCGTCTGGCATCAAAAAAGGATTCACTTTGTATCGTAATGACATGAGGTCTCGCAACCTCTTCAACTACAGGTTTACGCATAGGCGAAGATTGCAAAGTGGCTTTTATTTGATCTTGATGATGACTTGTTTTTGCCTGCCAAGAATATCCCCATAAACTGGCTAATAACCCATATTTTTGAATATCAATAGAGGGATCTTGTACAAGATCCAACTTGAGCGAGAACAACCGAATCAGCCACATACTTACTATCAGTACGAAAACAAGGCTAAGCCCACTCCATAAAGAAAGTGTAATAGCAGGCTCATATTTTATCACTAGAAAAATAAGAGCACCTGCAATGATAGGAGCAGCGATAGCAGGAACAATCCCTAAGAAAGGTAAATAAAGTCTCGGGTGTTTAAAGGCTTGAGAAAACATCGCAATATCTGAAAACACTAGAGGTTCACGCAATGTCTTGAATTTGGCATTACTAACAATGACAAAGACACAGAGTGTCCCTAATGCCACTAAACCCGAAAAATAAGGACGTTGTATAAGTAAGAAAATGGTATTGAATATAAAGCTCAACGTTAAAATGTGTATAGCAATGGAAGCAACCGAGCGCGGTAAATTGGGTCGTGGTTTTAAGAACCATTCAGGGATGAATGAAATAATGAGAGTTAAAACTAAGGCGATGAATAGCGAAATCATACGTTATTTATCTTCCTTACGTTTAGCACCATATGAAAGCAAGCCAAGAATATAATCAGCAAAAGAGGCAGGTAGTAACGTCAATAACCAAGTACCAAAGTTCAGTGGAAATGGAAACGCAATGCGTGCTTTATTATTATCTAGCCCCTTTTTAATAATTCTTGCTGCTTTTTCTGCGGTCATTAAAAACGGCTTATCACCAGCAAACTGATCACTCATAGCCGATTTTACAAATCCCGGACATATCACAGAAACTTTAACGCCCTCTTTTGCCAACCAGCCACGTAACGCTTCACCATAGACTTTTATACCTGCTTTGCTGGCGCAGTATGAAGGGGTAATCGGCAAGCCTCGATAAGCAGCTAAAGAACTAACGATAGCTACTTGCCCTTCACCTCGTTTTCGCATAGGTTCTATTAATGGATAAATAGTAGCTATCACACCATGAAGATTGACATCTAGAACATCCTTAATCGCATCCCATGATTCGGCTTCGCCATTAGAGCCAATACTACTGGTCACTCCGGCATTGGCAATCAGCAAATCAACCGGGTGTTTGCTATTAAAATCGACTATCCATTGTTGTAACTTGCTGGTGTCCGTGACATCAATACTTACTGGAATAGCCACTGCACCCTTTTCTTTACAAAGGTTGGCTACGCTCTCAAGCTTATTCATATTTCGACCCAACAGACCTAAAGTCACACCCGGTTGAGAATAGAGCTTAGCCAGAGCTGCACCTATACCGCCACTCGCTCCGGTAATTAGAATGACTCTTTTTTTTTCCTTAACATCCATGTTCAGAACCATACACAAAGCACAGAGCTACACTGACTATGGTTTAACAACAGCATGCGTAGTAACTAAATCATTATCAGAGCTTAAAATAATCGGAATATCATCAATCTCTGCTTCTTGCTCCAGAGGAGAAAAATTGAAAAATCGCAAACTTCCTTCAACGGACATATCAATACCTTTCTTGGAATAAAGGTCTCCATTAATTTGAGTGAGATGAATAATGGCATTACAAAATTTCTGGTACAAATCTAACTCAGGTGGTTTGCCTTCTAACCAGAATTGATCCAAGCCGCCTTGATAAGTCAAACCTTCCATATTGTAAATAGCTTTACCTAATACACAGGTAGGTCTACGGTGATATAGAGATGACATGCCTACGGTGCTATTCACTAGAATCACACCTTTGGCATGTTTTACCATGGTAGGTAAATAGCCATCTTCCAAATAAACCACTCTTGCTTCTAAATCATACTGTTTTATTAAGTTATCAATCAGTCGATTATAATTAACTAA
>JAZGES010000278.1:0-2383 GCA_036478935.1 Thiotrichaceae bacterium | reverse complement strand
CTATTAATGTTGATGATGAAGGTATGGCGACACAGCGGACTCAATTGATTAAAGACGGCAAGCTAACGAGCTTTTTGGTGGATAGATTAGGTAGTGATAAAACTGGTTTTGAGCGTACTGGCTCAGGGCGAAAAGAGTCTTATAAATTTGCTCCTGCATCCAGAATGCGTAACACCTATATAGAAGTTGGAACTGATGAGTTTGATGACATGATTGGCTCTATCGAAAAGGGCATTTATGCAGCCAGTATGGGTGGTGGATCAGTGCAACCGGGAACTGGCGAGTTCAATTTCTCAGTTAATGAAGGTTATTATGTGGAAGATGGCAAGATTCAATATCCGATTAAATCAGCCACTTTAATTAGTACAGGGCCTGCGGTATTGAAAGAAATCAGCATGGTTGGCAAAGACTTACGTTTAGCTTGTGGCATGTGTGGTTCAGTTAGTGGCAGTGTGCCTACTACCGTAGGACAACCAGCGATTAAGGTTGATGATATCTTAGTGGGAGGTAATGCCTAATGTCTGCTAATAGTCCGAATCCCTATGAAAATAGAATTGAACGAATACTTGATAAAGTCACCACGGCTAATGCGGAAGCAGACTTAATTGTTAATCAACAACAGTCCTTATCACTAAAAGCTAATCAAGGTGAACTGGAAGAGTACAAAGTAAGCTCCACGCAAATTTTTGGTTTGCGAGTTATCAAAGAAGGCAAAGTGGGTATTGCTTATAGTGAAGCTAGTGATGATGACTCACTTACTTCCATGGTAGATCAGGCTTTGTTGAATGCTAGTTTTTCTGCAACTGAACCGCATGAATCCTTATTAAAAAATGAATTAAACCTGTCAACTGATGATGCGCTGCTATGCCCAAAGGATGACAGCACTATAGATGAGAAAATTGCGCTGGTATTGGAGTTGGAGTCGGGTTTACTAGCTCGACCTAAAATAAAGAATGTACCCTACAATGGCCTGCAGGACTCTATCAGTCAGCAGTCAATTTACTCAACAGCAGGGCTAAAGGCACAAAGTAAACATCGTAGCACTAGCGCTTATGCCTATGCACTGGCAGAAGAAGGCGACAAGAATGCAATGGAAGGAGTAGGGCGCTTACAACGAGTTTTTCAGCAGCTTGATTCACAAGAAATTATTGATGAGGCTTATGAAAATTGTATGGCTATGCTAGAAGGAAAGCCCATTGCATCAAAGCATTATGATGTGATTTTTGACAAAGAATGCCAGACGGATCTATTTTCCTCTTTTGCAATCATGTTCTCAGGAAAGTCAGCTAAAGATGGCATTAACCCGTGGCGTGAGAAAGTAGGGGAAGTAGTTGCTGATGAGCGCTTGCAGTTATTTGATAATCCATTGAATACTGATGGCTTTGGTTATGAGTTGTTTGACTCAGAAGGTACCGCTACTAGCAAAACACCTTTAATAGATAAGGGTCAGTTACAAACACTTTTGCACAATAGCGTGACGGCAAACCACTTTGGTGTAGAAACTACAGGTCATGCTTCCCGCGGACCTAAATCAACACTTAATGTACACCAACATCAGCTCGAAATTGCAGCGGGTAGCGATCAACTAGCTGCCTTGCAAATAGGCGAATACGTTGAGATCACAAAGCTAGATGGGTTACACGCAGGAGTCAATGCTATCTCTGGTGATTTTAGTTTGGGCGCCGCAGGCTATCTTTGCCGTGAAGGTGAAAGAGTACAAGCCATTCGCGGTATTGTCGTAGCAGGTAATTTCTACCAGATGTTAAAAGAGCAGGTGGCTTGTATTGGCGATACGCAATACTGGAACTGGCAGAAATCATCTTTGATGCCCTCTTTACGTTTCTCAGATTTGGCTATTTCTGGCGCATAGCTCGGACTAGATTAACGACTAGCTTTCATTTAATTTAAAATACTTAACTATGAATATAATCACCTGGAATGTAAACGGAATACGAGCAGTAGAAAGAAAAGGAGAGATACAAAATCTCATTGAAGGTGAAACTCCTGATTTTTTATTACTACAAGAAATTAAAGGCAATAAAGAGCAGTTTAGTGAGTTTTTGACTGAACATGATGATTACGATCAGTTTTATCATAGTGCAGAAAAGAAAGGCTATGCTGGAACAGGTTTATGGGTTAACAAAAAGTTCCGCGACACAGTTAAAGACTTCGAATTCTTAACCTCAATCCCTGATGCGCCTAATGCAGACGAGGGACGAATAGCTCATGCTCAATTTACATTGAACAACGAGACATTTGATATATTCTCTATCTACTTCCCAAATGGTGGTAAAAATCCAGAGGCTTGGGATGATAAATTAGATTTTTACGAGCGCACGTTAGATTACATGAATGCACTTCGTGCCGCTGGCCACACGGTGAT
>JAZGES010000277.1:0-5789 GCA_036478935.1 Thiotrichaceae bacterium | reverse complement strand
CTTCTGGCTCACCCAGTAAAAGCATATGCTCTAACGTATTGTCCGTATGCCCCATTCTCGTCCAGCGTTTTATGAAAATAGGATAACCACCGGGTGACCCGGTTACCTTTAGTGAAATTAACTCACGCACCCAACGTAAATATTGCTCATCTCTAACGGTGGGGTTGAGTTGAACTTTTGCCTCACCCTTTTCCGTTAATGCGTATACCGTCATGCTGCCTTCATTAATGCGGATAGCTTGTAAAGGCTGAGCAAGCAGAACATTCAGACGTAAATTGTCTTCGTTTGATAGTTGCATTCTTTATTTGATAGCTACATAACGTTGATTGGGCAAATGAGCTCTAATTTTCGTTCAAGACCTATTAGAAAGCAATACCCTTATAGAGATGCTTATAGGGGAGAATTCAGTCATCAACAATGTCACATATACTCAAGTCTACAACAAACTTACCCTTAATTGAAAAGCCCACCTCCTGTGGATAACTTTGTTGATAACTAGTTTAAGTAATGAAAAGCAATATAATTATTTATTTTTATGCTTCTTTGTCATTTTAAACTGAATTTACCATATTTTTAATTAAATACAGTTACTTAAATGGAATACTTTAAGCTTGGTAAGAAGAAACCACGGTAGATTGAAGCCCTTGTTTTATGATTATGAGTATGGTGGATAACTCATGTGTCATTTTTTTCAACTTTGATACTAGATGTAGTAATTATCACTAACCTGAGGCTAGGGTTAATATAAAATGAAGGATACTACATAGCTGATCCTCATATAAGGGGCTGTCTGAGAGCAAAATGAAATCGCAGAAAGAAAGATAACTACTAAGCCTATATTCAATCCGTACTCGTCTTGAAAAACTGACCGGTCTTCGGGTAATGATATAGAGGTAGTGACGATGTCAGTACTCTACCTAGGTATTAGTTAGATGTTCTCCCCCCATTGCATCTAACTATGTCTTGTGGGTACTCATACGGACGTGATGCCTACATCTTTTTTAAGTGTAATACTCAGTTACACACTACGCTGAATAGTTATTTTCAACATTAATAACTCGATAGTAATTACTACTTCAACTAATTTAATATTCCCGGTACAGCTAATCGAAATGCAGGTATTGTTGCATCAAACTTGATACCGTCATCTGCAATCATCTGATAACTTCCTTGCATAAAGCCTATAGGTGTTTCCATCATAGTCCCGCTTGTATAAGTATAACTTTCCCCTGCTTTCAAGTGAGGCTGTTGCCCAATCACTCCTTTCCCGCGTACTTCTTGAATACGTCCATCCGCATCAGTGATAATCCAGTGACGTGAAATAAGTTTTGCCGACTCTATACCTGTATTAGTAATAGTAACAGTATAGGAGAAGATGTAATGCGCTTGCTCCGGTGAAGACTCTTCTTCAATATAGTTGGTTTCAACGCTGGTTTCGATCAGGTGTTTTGTCATAAATGAATTATATACGATTCTGATAACATGGAGTTAAATAATCCTGTTACGATTCCTTTCTGACCCACATACAACCTCTTTCACTAAAACCTAAAATGAATATAGAGCCCATCGGTATTATTAAATCCTGCTTTAAGCAGAAATTTGGCATCCCTCGGCAACCAGGTTTAGTACCAGAGGCAAAAGCAACATTAGAGCTTTTGGGAGCATACAATCAGCCTAATATGGTCAAGGGGTTGGCGTCTTTTTCACATATATGGCTATTGTTTCAATTTCATGCAACCGCTGATAAAGGCTGGCAACCGATGGTACGCCCTCCAAGACTAGGAGGGAATAAACAGATGGGCGTCCTTGCCACACGTTCTATGTTTCGTCCAAATGGCATGGGACTGTCTGTTTGTAAATTAGATTTTGTGAATATTGACTCTGAGTTTGTTACCTTAGGTCTATCCGGTATTGACCTGTTAGATGAAACACCTGTTTTTGATGTTAAACCCTACCTTCCCTATGTAGATTCCATTGAAGATGCGCAAGGCGCTTATGCAACGGAGAAGCCGGCTGCTCAACATGAAGTGGGGTTTAGCGAGCTTGCTTTGTCACAATGTTTAACCGCCCAGCAGCACATTCAGGAAAACCTAATCGAATTAATAAGCCAGATATTGGCTCAAGACCCTCGACCTGCATTTCATCAAGGAAAATATAACGATCGAGAGTACACTATGCAGTTATACAACTTGGATATAACGTGGTGTTATAAAAATAAAAAAGTGGAAGTGGTTAAGGTTTTGTCTCTTTGCTAGAATACAGGTCATCTCTGTACTCATCACGTTTGAGAAACTTCTAAGATGTTGCTCCGTTTTTGTGACGAACGAGAAATAAATTTCAAGCTGGTGGTACTCATTAGAGACCTTCGCATGAAAGAATGACGAGATTAAAAGAAGGACTCTCATTCGTTATTAATAATAAAAAAGCACCTCAGTATCAGTAATATTTTGATATGTAAAAAGTGTTATTTTCAAGGGCTCCAACAAATAACAATATGAATAACACTATAAATAACGCTACCTTTGCACTGATACTTTCTGCCAGTTTTTTCTTACCCAATTCAATACTCTATGCCGAAAAAATCAGTGCAAAAAATACTATAGAAAATGAAACTAAGCCGAAGCCAGCGCAAGTTTCTATAAAGTCAAAGCAGCACCCACAACAGTTACCTAAAAGCGTAAAAAAACTATTACGCAAATATGCTATCCCAGAAAAAAATCTAAGTATCTATATTAAAGACCTTAATGCAGATAAGCCTCTCATTGAGCTGAATACCCAAAAGCTGCGCAACCCCGCATCAACAATGAAGCTGCTAACAACCTATGCCGCACTAAAGATACTAAAGCCCAACTACACCTGGAAGACTGAAGCATGGGTCAGAGGGAAGATTAGCGATGGGGTACTAAATGGAGATCTGATATTAAAAGGCTATGGGGATCCCTTCCTAGTACATAAAAATTACTGGAAGTTTATTCAAGGCTTGCGTGATAAAGGATTAGTAGAGATCAAGGGCAAGATTATTATCGACAATAGCTATTTTGAGGTTCCAGATACCTACAATGGTGAATTTGATAATCGCCCTTTCCGTACTTATAACGCTACTCCCTCTGCATTAATGTACAACTTTCAAGCCAGTCGGTTTCTTTTTAGACCCGATAAAAATAAAAAGAGAGTGGATATTATTCCTTACCCTTGGATTGCTGAGCTTAGTTATATTAACAAGGTTAAATATTCTAAAGGACGGTGTAAGCGTAGCCATTATTTTCCTAGATTTCAGAAAAATGAAAAAGAACTGAAGATATCAGGGCATTATTCTTCTGGTTGTGGGCAACAATTCATTCTTAGAGTGCTTTCTGAACCTGCACAACATGCCTTTAATGGCTTTAGAGATTTTTGGCGCAGCCTAGGTGGTAAAATGGGAGATGATATGGAGACAGGAACGGTACAAAAAGGAGACGTTAGGCTCCACACCTATTATTCAGAAAGTTTAGGCAATCAGATCCGTGTCATCAATAAGTGGAGCAATAATGTAATGACTCGCCAGTTGTTACTCACTCTAGGTGCTAAAAAATATGGCAAACCCGGCACATTGGAAAAAGGTCGGAGAGCTATTTTAGAAACACTTGCTGACAATGGTATTGATAATAAAGATATTATCATTGACAATGGTTCAGGACTGTCACGAACTGTCAGAGTAACTGCTAGCCAACATGCTCAATTACTAGAGCGTGCTTGGCGTGATGAGTTTATGCCAGAATTTATGTCCTCTCTTTCATTATCTGGTTTAGATGGAACGTTAGTTAATCGCTTCAGAAATGATGATATGAAGGGGCGAAGCCACATGAAAACAGGCACATTAAGAAATGCTAAATCGATTGCAGGCTATATGCTAAATCGGCAAGGTAAATGGTTAGTGGTAGTCATGCATCATAATGGTGCGAAAATTGGTGGAGGAAGAGGTTCGAAAATACAAAATGCCATGTTGCGTTGGGCATTTGAACAGTAATTTCCGTAACGATGGCTTGATAGGATGAGAGCAATTTAGTGTCTAGCATTAACAGCATAATCCCACTGATAACTACTTTCTTATTGTGGCAAGGAAGTGGTTTGGCTTATGCGGAAGACGTAGAAAAAAAACCCAATAAAAGTTCCAATAAGAGCGTCGAAACTAAACTAACTCACATTGAATTATTGGGTGTCAACGACGAGATCTTGAAGAAAAACATTACGGCACGGCTACCCGCATTTAAACCTGAATGTGATGCAGATAAAGAAACGTTAGAAAGGTATAAACGTACCGTTGTCAAGAAAGTGGATAAAGCTACTCGTGCTTTAGGTTATTACCGCTCAAATGCAAGTTTCAAAACAAGGAAGGTGAATGGATGCTGGCTTGTTGAAGCACATGTTCATACAGGCGCACCTGTTATTGTTATCAAACAAGATATTAATATAACAGGGGAAGGTAGAAATAATAAAACATTCAAAGAGCTACCCCTTCCCTATACCATCAATAAACCATTGAATCACCTGAAGTATTCTGATTATAAATCAAGCTTGGTTGAGGCTGCCCAAGAGAACGGATATTTAGCCGCCAAGTTCTCTACCAAAGAAATTCTTGTTAATCTAAAAAAGAATACTGCCACAGTCACACTTAGTTTCGATACAGGTAAACGCTTTCGCTATGGCAATATCCTTGTTGAGCAGGAGGTACTTGGAGATAAATATATCAACCGGTATACCTTACTGAAGAAAAATGATTTCTTTAGTTCAACAAAGTTGATCGAACAACAGCAACTTTTGCAAAGTAGCGGCTATTATTCTTCCGTTAGCGTACAGGCCGATTATGATAATGCGAAGCAAGCCATTATCCCCATTAAAATCACCTTGACTGAAAAGAAGCGGAATCATTATCGTCTAGCACTAGGCTTTGGTTCTGATACAGGTTTCCGCGCTAAGGCTAGTTTAGATAGGCGGTGGACTGGACCAAAAGGCCATAAACTCAATATTTCACTAGGTTTATCGCAACGAGTGAATGAAATTACGACTCAGTTACTGGTTCCCAAAAATGACCCAGAGAAAAATAATTTACTGTATAGCATAAGTATTAAGCAAGATGATAACGATGATGTACGTAGTGAAAACATAAAGATAGGGGTTGCCTCAACGAGCTTTGTTAAGGGTGATTGGCAACGAAATCTATCGTTAACACATTTAAGTGATAAGACAAGAGTAGAGGGTAAATCTGCAAATAAATCTAGCTTGACCTTACTCGGTATCCAATACGCAAAAGCTAAAGCAGAAAATCGTATTTTCCCAAAGAAAGGGTGGCGCTTACGCTTTGAAGCAGAGGGGGCCATTGACAAGCTCTTGAGCGATACAACAGTTTTACAGTTACAGGCACATGGTAAATATATTACAAAAATAGGGAAAGGACGCCTACTGCTAAGAGCTGACTTAGGTACTACCTTCGGTGACGGCCTGGATGATCTACCAAAAGATTTACGTTTTTTCGCTGGAGGGACAAACAGCTTAAGAGGGTTTGGTTATGAGTCTTTGGGTGAGCTTAATAATGAAGGTAAAGTAATTGGCGGTAAAAAGTTGATTGAAGTAAGTATGGAGTACGAGTATCCCGTTTATGATAAATGGGCTATTGCAGGCTTCGTAGATGCTGGTAATGCTTTTGATAGCTTAAGCCGTAGTGAAATCAAAGTGGGAGTCGGTGTTGGAGCCAGGTGGAGCTCGCCAATAGGGCCTGTACGGCTTGATTTTGGTGTTCCTAGTGATGATGT
>JAZGES010000276.1:0-3012 GCA_036478935.1 Thiotrichaceae bacterium | reverse complement strand
ATGGCGTTAAGGTAACCGCTTCCGGTCTACAGTACAAAGTTATAATCAAGGGCGAGGGTGCCAAGCCTGAGGCGACAGATAAAGTTAAAGTGCATTATCGTGGCACTTTGATTGACGGTAAAGAGTTTGATAGCTCATACAAACGTAATCAGCCGGCGGAGTTTGGATTAAACCAAGTCATCAAAGGGTGGACTGAAGGTTTACAACTTATGAATGTTGGTAGTAAATATGAATTTTATATTCCTTCAGGATTGGCTTATGGTCAAAATGGCCCGCCAAGCATAGGCCCTGACCAGACTTTGATCTTTACGGTGGAGTTGCTCGATATTACAACTCCATGAAACCCCTCAGTGACAGTCAATCCTGAGTGTACTGATAAAAAGTAGTTTAATTGATTTGAGTTTCAAGCCGGTATAGCCTTATACCGGCTTTTCTTTTGTACCGAAGTATATGATGGAGCTCTATCCGTAATTCAAGAGGCAAGAAACCAGAAGCAAGATGCTAGATGCCAGAAGAAAGCGCTAATTGTTATTTGTTATAAGCTATTTGCCTGCACATTAGTTTTGTAATGCATGTCAGCCCTTCGCTCAAGGGCAAGTCTGAGCCCTTCGCCTCCTGTCATTCTGAACGAAGTGAAGAATCTTTGATATGCTGTAATAAACAATTCTATCAAGTGAGTAGAGAAAGAATAAATGTTAAAATAAATGACCTTGCCCTTTCTTACTACTCTCATTTCGTGACTATAGGAGACTAAGTATGATAGACCATCTTATCTCATTCTTTATGGGTTTATTGAATGGTATAATTATTACTGTGTTAATCTGGAAGTGGCGACAATCCAAACGAAGTAAAAAATGACACAAAACTAGTTCACACCCAGGCTCCCTACCGTCTGGATACGGGAAATTTCACATATCAAGCGTAATCAGGTGGTGAATCTAAGCCAAAAAATACTTGTCTAATCTCCTCGTAAGTTCTTAGCTGGTTCAGGCTACCCGCCAGCCCGACATGTCTATCTGGCGGGTAGCCTGAACCAAAATGTTTAGATAAGATGCACCCACCAAAAACAAATCATTTCATTTAATATCCTGCCATCATTGACAAAACAGCCTTTATTAGATACATTACACTTTACTCTGTTGACTGAGGATGATTTAAAGCTGATAGCGGAAAAGTGGGAAATGAGTGTAAAGGATACAAAAAAGAATATTCTGACACTTCTTCAAAAAACACTTGAAGACTAGTTAAGCATAATAGGAGCCCGCCAAACATGCAGATTCTCACCTTGGGCATGTATTTAATGATGGCCCCCAGCCGACAGGACTTCGCTATTGCATAAACTCAGCTGCTCTTCGTTTCATTTCAAAAGAAGATTTAGAAAAAGAAGGATATGGTGAATATAAAACCCTTTTTGAAAAATAAAATATTGGAATAATAAGTGGGCAGGTTTTAGAAATAAATAGATCCCTATTAATCAAAAGGAGGATAGCCATGTCAATCAAAACAAAAGGTATCAATCATCCTGCTCTTTTTGGGAGAAATCTGGATGAGACTATCAAATTTTACACTGAAGTACTGGGTATGAGTCTGGTACTGCGCCAACCAAACCTAGATGAACCTCGCATGACACACTTATTCTTTTCGGCAGGAAATGGAGCCTTTATAGCCTTCTTCGTACCCAACGATGATACTGATCTAAAACTACGCAGGAGTAGTGAGGGTATAGGATCAATACAACATTTAGCAATGAATCTGGATGTTACTATTGAAGAAGCTATGGAGACCTTAAACAAGTACAAAATAAAGTTTAGTGGACCAATTGACCGGGGATACGAGCGCTCCTTGTATTTTAATGATCCTAATGAAATTATGATAGAATTGATGTCGTGGATAACGCCTCTGCCTGTGGGCGCTGATGAAGCAGATGTCATCTCAAGAGCTCAAATTATTCGTGAAAATGAGGGAGCTTACAATATAGAGGATAAGCACGTGAGACAAGCTATGATAGAACTTGGTTTCTCACAAGTGACTTAAAGTATAATGGGTATCTGCAGAAGTTACAGTACCCTATTATTGATATTTTTGATTATTAATAATTGCTTATTTGGTATTATAATATTTTTTCAAATTTTAGGGATAGACGAAAGGATAACCAGGGGCATCAAAGGCCTCTAGTAGGAAACCATTGTCAGGTATGAGGACATGGAGGTGGTCAAAGATAGATTTATTTAAGAAAATGGAATATTTAAACCTACTGCTATTTTTTAATTTAGACAATAATTTAAAAATGGAGAAAAATTAGAATGAATGGATTTTTTATCTAGTTAAACCCAAAAGGGAGGTTATCATGAAAGTACTCGTAGTCTACTACTCGCTGTATGGACATGTATATAGATTAGGACAGGATGTAGCGGAGGGGGCAAGGTCTGTCAAGGGTGTAGAGGTGGATCTAAGGCGCGTTCCGGAGACATTACCCCGAGAAGTATTGGAGAAAATGGGTGCTGTAGATGCACAGGAAAAGCAGTCTCATATACCAATCTGTACCGTAGATGAGCTGGCAGAAGCAGATGCTATTGCCTTCGGTACTCCAACGCGTTTTGGCAACATGTGTGGACAGATGCGGCAGTTTCTCGATTCAACCGGAAAGCTATGGTTGAGCGGCGCCCTCGTTGGAAAGGTTGGAAGTGTTTTCGTCAGTACGAACACACAGCATGGAGGACAGGAGTCTACAATTCTAAGCTTCCACATAACGCTGATGCATCAGGGTATGGTGATCGTTGGATTACCCTATGCCTTCAAAGGACAGATGACGATGGATGAGATTACCGGCTGTTCGCCGTATGGTGCTTCTACTATAGCAGGGACTGATGGAAGTCGTTTCCCGAGTGATAACGAGCTGGCCGGAGCACGCTTCCAGGGTGAGCACGTAGCAAAAATAGCCAGTAAATTAACGGCCTAATTAATTAAATAAAACTAATGCTAAACAAAAAATTATTATTTATTGCAGTAATT
>JAZGES010000275.1:0-7982 GCA_036478935.1 Thiotrichaceae bacterium | reverse complement strand
GAATAATGAAATGAATAGAATAATATGTATATAGGTCCAGCATCAAAAAAGAGTGGCGCAACTGTTAAAGCGATCAGGCTATACGAGGAGTTAGGCTTATTACGAAATATATCAAGAGAAAACTCATATCGTATTTTCACCGACGAAGATGTTCTTCTCATAAAATTTATAAAAATAGCCCAAACATTTGATTTTAAACTATCTGAATTAAAAGAAATTATTTATCAAAAAGGGGAACCCGCAAGCTGGGAAAATATTAGGGAAGCTATCACTCTAAAAGAGAAGAAAATTACGAACGAAATTCTAAGGCTACAAGAAAATAAAGAGCAATTGCAAAACTATAACCAAGAAATAGAACAGTGTCTTTTAGACAATTCCAATTGTGTATTTCCTCTATCAAAAAATCATAAAAATGGGGCTTGACTCTTCCCCTAAGGGGAGGGCTTATTCTTATATTTTCTTGGTTATATGAAGTATGGAGAATACATGAAGAATCAAAGCGAGCGAATTTCCTCTGAGTATGCAAACGCCCTAGATGGAGGCACAAAGTCTTTAGTTAAATCAACGGGTAAAGCAAGGTTTGCTGACTACAGCGAAAAGGAATTGATGGAACTACCAGCAAATATCAGTGAACATTCTTTTGGATGTGGAAACCCATTAGCCTTTAGCAAAGTACAAAAGGGTCAAACAGTTCTTGATTTGGGCTGTGGAGCAGGTTTAGATCTTTTATTGGCAGCGAAAGTAGTAGGGTCTGAAGGTAGAGTCATTGGGGTGGATATGACGGATGATATGTTGAAAAAAGCTCAACAAAATATTGATGCCTCAGAATATAGCAATATTGAATTAAAGAAAGGCAAGATAGAGAACTTACCTGTTAAATCAAACTCAATTGATTGGGTTATTTCAAACTGTGTTATTAATTTATCAGCAGAAAAAGAGCAAGCATTTTCTGAAATTGTGCGCGTGTTAAAACCAGAAGGTGAGATATTAATTTCCGATATCGTTGCAGAAAATATGCCTTGGTGGGTAAGAAAAAGTGGACTACTGACGGCAGCCTGTGTGGGCGGCGCCATACCCGAAAAGGATTATCTAAATAAACTGCGTATTGCAGGTTTATCAGAATGCACCGTTGTCACTCGACAATATTACGAGCCTTCACAGATGGCATCCAGTGTCGTAGAAGTCCTCCCAAGTACAATAGCAAAACTATCCTGTTGTGGAAAAAGTATCGTTAGGGGCCTTCTTACAAAATTAGCAGCGCCGATAGCTAAGAATTTATGGAGTGCCAAATTTTCTGCCAAAATAACAGCTAATCCCCTTTTAAAAGGGGATTGAAGGAGTATTTAAGAAGGTCAGTATTGCACCAGAGCAGATATTTTCCGCCACCCAAAAATACAAAAAATTGTATTAGCCTAACTGTGCCCAGCCCAATTGGAAAAAGCGTTGATTGTATAGGGGAGGAGTTACAGGCTCAGGAAAACAACTGATGATTTGATCAGTTTCCTTAAGAATCAGACCTATTGGAAAACTGAGACAACGCATTATAAGCCGCCGCTTTTAATTCCCCAGCATCCATGTCACCGATAATCACATAACTGAGACCATTTTGAGACCAATGTACTAAGGGCATGCCATGGGCTTGTCCCACTTTAGGTAAAGTATCAGGATCTTGATTGTGTGTAATACAAAGCGCAACAGGATTCCCCGAAGCAGGTAAATAGGCAAGTTGAATGAGTGGAGACCCATTGACATCTAGCACCTGCCCACGCTTGAACTGGAGTTGTTGTTGGGTTAGGTCAGGGATAATTAATGGAGATGCCAGCTTTGTCTCCAAACGTTGTTTTAATGCGGTGATTTGTGCTTGGGTGAGTTGGCTGGGCTTGACTGTATCACGTACATATAACAGTTGATAATTGGCGACTTGCATTATCCAATCTTGCTCATTTTTTACTGCTTGTGTAGGTATAAATGTGCCTAGAACTAGACCTAATACTAAAGAAGCTGCAAGAGCTGCAGGCCAAAACCAAGCGGTTTGGCTATGTGTATTTTGTGTATCTAAAGTAGGTGAAGTTAGGTTAGGCATCGTTGGCCTGTCGTTGCTTGAATCTTCTACTAGAAGCTGATCAAAAGCCTCTTGAAAGGGTAATTGACTATTTTCTAATTGGTTTACAAATGCCCGAGCAGTTAAATCTTGGCTAAGTAATTTTTTAACTTCGGCAGATTCCATAGCGTTCAACTGACCATCTACATAGGCCAAAAGTTTAGCTGCTTGTGGGTGTGAATCTGTCATATTAATTACTGGGCTTGTCGGTTATTTATCGGTATTACAGCGCCGTTATGGTGCTGTTTTGCATTGTGTGTCTTGTCCGCTAGTGCAATACGTCCGCGAGCTAGGCGACTCATTAAGGTACCTTGTGGAATATCCAGCACCTCTGCGGCTTCTTGGTATTTCATTCCTTCCACATAAACTAGCAAAATGGCAGCACGTTGATTTTCGGGTAACTCCATTACATGGTTTAACACTTGATCCAGCAAAATATTCCATTCAGATTGATGATTGGGTTTTTCATCTACTAAAGTAGAGGTATCAAGAAGCCCATTTCCTTTGCGTACACTGCGCGATCGAAGTTCGTTCTTCCAGATAGAGCTTTCGATGGTAAAGACCCAACGGTCAAGCTTGGTTTTTGGTTGCCACTGATGTTGTCTAGACAAGGCCCTCTCTAATGTGGCTTGTACTAAATCGTCATTATCCTGATAGTCAAAGCATAATACACGGGCATAGCGCCGCAAACGCGGAATGAGTGCGGTTAATTGACTGTTAAAAAAATCATTACGCTGAGACATTAGTAATAAGGTTAGGATATTTTCAATACTCTGCACGATTTTATGGACTAAAATTTGATATTGCGTGTTTATCCATACAAGTGATGACCACTTGTAACCCTAAAAGGAGATTTCCATGATGTCTTATAAATGTACTTTGTTGCGAACTTTGCTGAGAACTTTGTTACCTATCACTACGGCTATAGCCATGTTAACTAGCTCTATAGTCTATGCCGACATAGCGCTAGATAATGATCAATCCACCGTTAGTTTTGTTTCTATAAAGAAAGGGACGGCAGGTGAAGCTCATACTTTCAAAAAAGTATCGGGTTTACTTAGCGATTCAGGTGAGTTGAAGATAGTCATAGATTTAGCAAGTGTTGATACTAAGGTTGAGATTCGTGACACCCGAATGAAGCGTGATCTGTTTGAAACCAGTAAATTTGCAGAAGCGACACTCACTGCGAAAGTGGATGCGATGACTGAGGATGGAGTGAAAAACATAAGTACGGATGCGACTTTAGATCTGCATGGCGTGTCGAAGACAGTGCTTGTTCATGCGACGGTTGTGAAAAATGGCGATAGCATTGTGGCAACTAGTACGAAGCCGATCATTATTGACGCTGCTGCTTTCGGACTAGATGGTGGCATTGCAAAGCTTAAAGAACTTGCAAAATTGCCTTCAATTGCTACGGCGGTTCCAGTGAATTTTGTGTTGGTCTTTTCTAAGTAAAAAGTAGGCTTTTGTAGTAAATCAGCGGTTAATTGCTTTGATGATATCAGCGCAAGCTTTTGGCTGGCTCTGTAATAAGAAATGTCCAGCCTGTGGGATTGTGTAAATACTCACATGACTAAAATATTGCTGAAATAGCTTGGCATGATGTTCAAGAACCAACTTATCGGCTTGCGCTTGTAGATAGTGACAGGGAATAACTGAGAGTTTTTCTGTCAACATGGGACGGGATGCTGAAATTATTTTCAAGCGGTGAGCTAATACTTTTGGCTGTACCATGGAAATAGCTTGCTGAATGCGTTGAATTTCCTTTTTGTTTCCATGTCGTCCTAGTCCATATTGACGTAACGCTAATGCTGGTATGGGTAAGTTGAGAAGCTTGTCGAGTGGTAATTGCAGGGCGATCTTTAATAACCAGGGTCGTGGTGGTGTTGTGAAGCTGGCGCAAAATATAATCTGCTGGAGTGAAGAGAGCTTGCCTAATCGAAGTAATTCCAGTGCGACTAACCCTGAAAATGATTCTGCTAATAGGGTGGTTGAATCATCAAAATGGACTTGTTCGCAAATTAAATGAGCGAGTTCGGTTAATGAAAGTTGTTTGTCGGATGGATAGGTGATGATTTGCGTCTGAATGCTGAGATCAAGATGCTCCAATAACGGGGTGAATAAATGACCTGTTCCATCGAGACCAGGGAGTAAGACTAGTTTCATTAGTTAAACCACTTAGCCCAACCCGCCTGATAATATTTCAATAGCTTATGGCTGTGGATGTTGTTCACTTCAACCTCTATCGGTTCCATGTCAGGAGGAAATAGTTGCATGGATCTTAGTAGCTCTGGCGTTAAGTAACGGAGCTTTAGTGGCTTTGTGTTATTCGATAGCTTGATCTTCTCTAGATTGACTCTTGAAGCAAGAATAAACCCCCACTCTCCAAAGCTTGGAATATAGGTGTGATAAGGCAGAGTATGCCAAGCTCCTTTATCTGCTGAGTCTGTTGAACCTGCTGTCCCTGCTGATACTTTGAGTGTTTCGTTAATACTCCAGAATGCTTCACGAGAATAGAGCGGCGATGAGGCTTGTGTAACGATGACGCCGGCATGAGATAAGTGTTGTTGTAGTAAGGTATAAAAGGTTGTCGAATACAGTCTGCTTAGGTTGAGGTTACTGGGGTCGGGTAGATCAATAATGACCACATCGAAGAGCTGGTCACTGTGTTCTAGGTACTTCCAAGCATCTTGATTGATGATGATTAGACGCTCATCGCTTAAGGAATCTTTGTTGAGTTTTCCTAGCTGGGTGTTGTCTTTAAATAGCTGAGTTACTGCAGGGTCTAGATCCACTAAGGTTATTTTTTTCACATCGGTATACTTGAGAACTTCTCTTGCGGTCAACCCATCGCCGCCGCCCAGAATCAAAATATTTTCATGTGCAGGTGCCATTTGCATAGCAGGGTGGACTAGTGATTCGTGATAGCGATATTCATCTAAAGAATCAAACTGTAATGCTCCGTTGATGTAGAAGCGAGTGCGTTGTTTATAGTTTGTAACTACGATGCGTTGATAAGGGGTGGTTTCAGCGTAGATAATTTGATGTTGGTAGAGTTTGCTTTCAAGGTGGTTGGTGACTTGCTGGCTGAAAATAAAACCTATGATTAAAATTATTCCTGAAAAAATAATAGACGCTAGCAATGACATTCTTTTGGCTAATTCAGGTTTGAATATGATCCAAGCTAGTAGCGCCACCGCGATGTTTATCACACCAAAAAATAGCCCAGTACGCATCAGCCCAAGTTGAGGAACCAAGACGAGAGGGAAGAGCAGGGCGGCTATTAATGCACCAATATAGTCAGCAGTAAATACATTGGAGACGTTGAGCTTTAGGCTGGTTTGCTTGTTGAGAATACGAATAATTAGGGGGATTTCTATACCCAACAAAGCACCTAAAATACTGGTAATTAGGAAAAGTAACGGTGTGTAATTGTGAATTATCGCAAAAGCAAAAAATAGGAAGGTGGTAGATAATCCTCCGATGAGTCCAATCAGTACTTGTAAGTGAATAAAAGTAGAGGGGAGGTTGTTATCTATGTAACGAGAGATCCATGCACCTAAGCCCATGGCGCTCATGAAGATGCCGATAACTAACGAAAAGTGGTAAATCGAATCGCCTAGTAAGTAACTAGACAGCGTTCCTGCAAGCAGCTCGTAGATTAGCCCACAGATGGCGATGATGAAGGCTGAAAAGAGTAGGACTACGTGTTTTTGTTTTTCTGATGCGAGCATGCGTGTGCTGGGATTTTGTATCTAACGTATAGCCGTAGCGAAGATAAAGCCTAATGACAGAATAATAGCAGCAACTACAATGCCTAACGCTACGTTGCCTTCTTCGGTTATTTTTTTCTCTAATGAATAAGGGGTCATTTTTTCCATCAGAAAGAGTGTAACGAAGAAAAGGACTAAACCAAGAGTCCCGTATACTAAGCTGGATAAAATGGGGGCAAGTGATAGTTCGTTCATGTGTGTGTGTCGTTGGATGAGAAAGTCTAGTCTAACCTAAATACAGGGTTTGGATGGAGTTAGTTGTACTGATTGATTAGATGAGCAGTCAGGGGATACGTCATTCCTGCGTAGGCAGGAATTCATCTCAACCAGTAAATACGGCGGTTACTCTTTGATACCTACTTTGATTGAGAGCCGGCACTTATCAAGTGATACCAACCAAAACAAGATTAACGCCCACAAAAAAAGCCACGCAGATGCGTAGCTTTTTTAAGAAGTATCAATGTCTATTCAGATAAATCTGAATAGAACTAAAACTTACTTCCAGAAATTTGCTTCTTTAGATGCTAATTCACGTACTTCAGCAGCTAGTTCATGATAACGCTGGCGGTAGTCTTTACCTTCACCGATATAGTAATCTTCAGCTTCAAATTTACCTGCTTGCTCATCTGCGATGAATTTAGCTTGCATTTCAAGCATTTCTTTAATCTTTTCAGCTTTGTTGCTCATAAAAATCTCCAACAGCAATATATAAAATCAGTAAGGAATATACCGTGTTAATCATAAAAGCGGTATACCCCTTTAGGGTAGGATTTTCGGACAGTTTATAGTCAGAAAATTAAAATTTAGCTAAGTTTAAGCTTAGTAGCCGCCTTTACGGGTAGTAGCTGGTAAGCCAGCAACTTTTAACCCTTGTTTACTAGGTGCGCGTGGGAAAAGATTATATAAATCTTTGCTCTTTAGCTTCTCGCCCCAGATTTTAGACATATCTTTTGTGATGGCGCGTTCCATCGGCTGGTTGCCGCCGTTATTGATGTATTGATCACGTAAGTATTCAACTACACCCATATGTCGGTCTGTAAGCTCTATACCTTCGCCTTCTGCGAGAACTTTACAAACGTCTTCATTCCAATCTTCAAGGTTTACTAAATAACCTGCTTCGGTTGTTTCGATAGTTTTACCGTTTACTTCAAGTGCCATAATATAAATACCTCAATTAAAGATAACTCACAATCACGCTACTGTGAGTGATTGTCTAGAAAATTGAGTTGATCATATCAAAGTTTTGAATGAAGCTATATATACTAAAAGGGCTATGATCTGTCGGAAATCATGAAAGTGTTATTCAGTGCTATGTAAAGACTTAATGCCCTTATGAGGTAAGAATAGCCCACAGCCAAGAAGTCGACCTGCTCCTAATCCATTCTGTTGAATCGTCACAGATGGCACGCTCTCTAAATCGGCAACCATTAGGTGGCGCGCTGGTAACTCGCCATTGGGTGTATGGATAACGCTACTTTTACCACAAATTAGCTTGCGTACTTTTACGCCAGTAATATCAAAAATTTCCTCATGCATTCTAGTAAGGAACTGGTCTTCATCTTCATTTTCGCTACTGATGATGTGTCGAGAAAACAGAACAGATGCATTAGTCAGTTCTTTTATTTTGCTGCTATCACCAAGCTTAACGGTGTTTCCTTTTATAGATAACGTTTTTCCAGATAATGTTTGTACATCATCAACACGAGATTTAGGTACACGAAGGTAGAAGCGAGTCCGGCGAGAGGGCCAAAGAAAAGCTTCTTCCGTATCTTCTGGGCGCAACCAGCCATTACCCGTTTCAGCGACATGAATATGATGAATGCCTAGCTGCTTTTCATCCTTTGCCCAAGGTAATTCCGCTTGAATGGCCTCAGAAAGTTCCCAGGCATGGTCTAAGTGTAGCTTTTTGCATTTAATCGCAAAGCTTATATCTACCACATCATCGGGTATTTCATAAGGTATGCTTTTGTCTTCGTCTTCTTCCCAAAACATGGTGTTAGTACTCGTTAAACCCCCTCCACCTAGCAGGGGGAGGGCTGGGGAGGGGGTAGAAAGTTGAGCCAAATGCTGGCTAAGGAGGAGAGTTTCGTTCTAGCTGTTAATTATCT
>JAZGES010000274.1:0-4097 GCA_036478935.1 Thiotrichaceae bacterium | reverse complement strand
GCAACAAAGACCTATTTATCGTCTGTTGAACTTGGTTCAGAGTTGATCAGTGGAGAGGGTAAAACACAAGTTGAAGCCTTTAGTGTTCGTTTTTGAGGATAACTGGTCTAAGCAAAGATAAAAGGAGCACATTGGTAGGATGAGTAGTCAGATAGATTGATGGGGAGTTGCTAGAATAATCCCCACAAAATAATACTAACAATAATAAATAAGGACACTCAGATGACTACTACTACAGCTACAAGACAAAATAACGTCATAAACCTACCTATTAAAAAAATCCCTTCTAATCGTGTTAACGCCACTACTAAAAAGCAACTAAGTAAAAGCACAAACACTAAGGGAAAAAGAATAAATAACTCTCCTATTAATAACGCACCTGTGTCTGCATTGAGAATATTGGAAACATCAGATGCTAGTTCAGGTATCTTGTTTAGTGCTCGAACTGTAAGAGCAGGATTAAAAAATAATGAGACGGTAGTGTTAGTCAGCCCAGAAAAACCAGGGCAACTAATCAGAAGGCTTGAAATGATTGGTTTAAAAGTAAGACCGTGGATTGAAAGTGGGAAATTAATTATCTTTAATTCACAACCTGCCATTTCAGGAAACTTAAGCCTATCAACTAACTATAGAGAAGTGTTTGGTGAATTATTTGATTTAGCCGGTACTCCTGTTGACCGGATGGTCATTATGGGCATGGATATGCTGGTTAATTTAGAATCGCAATACTTGGCTTATGCATCCGTTAGTAAGTTTACTCAGGCAGCTGATGAAATGGGTTGTAAAGTTATTGCCCAGTATTCACGTAACCAGTCTGAAGCACATGATCGCCTTGATGCAGCGTGTAGTTCACTGGTCAATAGTTACTTTGTAACTAAGCGCGAAAACAAGAACAAGCAATACAAGTTACAAGCAAAAAATATAGCCGCTTAGCTGTTAATGTTGTGACAATGCTAGCATTCTTTTACGATTGCTTAGTGTCGTTTATAACCAGTAAATAATCTTTATTTACATTTTACATCCCCATTTATAATTATACTTCGATACATTTCTTAACATCGGCTCCTTTGGGAGCTTAGATTAATTAGGCTCTTCAAAAGCTAATAAAAATAATAAGAATCGGAGTGTCAGCATGTCTTACGAAAATCAAACAGCGGTTAAGCCGTTATTGTTTGTAGCAAGCCTTGTTTTATTTGTATTGAGTTTCTTAGCAGGTCTTGAACTATGGCATGGCTTACATCAAGCGATGGTTCATATATTTTTAGTTTTCGGGTTTATCCTGATACTTCGACATCTTATATTGCTCTACGCAGCTTGGCGCAGAAATTCAGAGTTACCCAAACAACAACAGTCCACTTATTACCCATCCATTAGCATTATTATTCCAGCCTTTAATGAAGAGGCGGTTATTAAAGAGTCCTTATCTAGTTTGCTTTTGCTGGACTATCCAGATTATGAAGTCATTATGGTGGATGATGGTAGCAGCGATGGCACAGTGGCTATCGTCAATGAACTAAAATCCCAGCAATCAAATGTCCCATTAAGAGTCATCACCCAAACAAACTCTGGAAAAGCCAGTGCCTTAAATACAGGGCTACGCCATGCCACAGGTGAGCTAGTACTGTGTGTTGATTCAGATTCAAAACTATCACCTGATTCATTGAAATGGGGAGTAGAACATTTTTCTGACCCCAGAGTCGTAGCCGTAGCCGGTCATGTTGAAGTCGCTAATACCCAGCATATGCTGACACGATTTCAGCAATTAGAATATATCATTAGCCAAAATTTCGTACGCAAAGGGTTGTCGTGGCTTGGCATCGTAACGGTTATTCCTGGTCCAGTGGGCTTATTCAAAAAACAGGCATTATTAGATCTTGGCGGATACAGCGAAGATAAGAATTTGTTTGCGGAAGATGCTGACTTAACCGTGCGGCTACTTGCTAAAGGTTGGCGTATTGTCAGTGAAGATCGCATGGTTGCCAGCACGGAAGCCCCTGAAGAAATCTATCCTTTACTACGTCAACGCTATCGCTGGAAAAGAGGCATTTATCAAACTCTACATTTAAACTTTAAAGACCTTATTTTATCCAAAGGAACACGCCAGCCCTATCTAGCAGGGTTATTAGTCCTTGATGGCTTTCTTATGGAGATCATGAGTTTTGCAGTCACTGTTTTCATCATGGCAAGTTTCTTTCGTTTTACCGAGTTAAAACTACTGTATTCGTGGTTTGGGCTGCTATTCACGCTGGATGTTCTAGTGCTAATAGTTGCACTGGGTAAACAATGGTGGAAATTCATACCTTTACTATTTCTCCAAAAACTAATTTATGGATATGCGTTACAAGGTTGGGGTGTGCTTTCATTACTTGATGAATGGAGATCAAGCAAAATGTCATGGGATAAAGTTGAGCGTGTAGGGGGGCTTTCATAGTCATGGATATTAATTGGACCGTTTTATTAGTAACCGTCATTACTCTGGTTGTTCTGTTGGCACTGATAATGACTATTGTGCTGTATGTTCGACATTGGGCTGATAGAAATGCGGTTGAGAATAATAAGCTAGGTGAAGGAAAATACTTTTCTCGTTATGTAACTGAAAAAGAGCAAGCTGCTCATGTGAAAAGGCAAGCTAAGGATCAGACCAAGAAAAATACGAGTATTCAGCGACATAAAAAAATTATTACCGGTGCTGTGGTTGCCGTATTTATTTTGGGCACAGTAACAAGCCTTTATATGAACAGAGATAGCTTGCAGACAAAGGTAACCCTGAGTGATGAAGAGCTTAAAAAGATACCCAGTACGCGACATCAATTTGAAAATATCTACCCAGAAAGTATCCCATCCTTAAAGGCTGAGATACAAAAAATAAAACCACGCGGTTTGGTATTAGTTGGTAGCTCAGAAAGCACTGGAGATAACTCGCTAGATGTTTTGAAAATACAGGCTAAAAACAAATGGGAAGCGTTTGGAAATACCCACCAGTTAATGACGATTGGTTGTGACTGGGCCGATTTACCGAGTTGTGAGGTTCAATTTAAAGGTTGGATGTTTGTGCTACTGCCTGATTACTGGCAATTAGAAAAAATAGACCAATTGCTCACATCAGGTGCAAGTGTTTTGATTTATGACGCACCGTTTCAAGTCGCTAATGCTAATCAAAAAGATACCTTTTCACTTTATGATTTGAATTTCAAATCCGGTATGGACAAAAGTAATAACGTGCTGGCTTTGGTAGGAGACCGAGAGCTTAGTCTTGGTTTCGATGCCGGTACTATCATTGATGTTCAAAGCGATTCACATTTTTACAACGCAAGTTCAACAAGACCACAAGCTCTAGCTATAGACTCGAGTCATATTGCAGGTTCTGACATATTGACCCGGCTCTATGCAAAGGCTGTAGGTAAGGGTCGTTTAGTATGGATGGACTTCTCTCCTAATCTTCAAGACCACGATACAGCAACGGTTGATACAAAGTATTTTAACGGCGTAGTAGCTTCGATTTTCAGATATTTGAACAAAACTAGCTACAGTGCTATTGCTACTTGGCCAGAAGGCAGACCTTTTGCCGCATTGATAGAAGAAGATACTGAAGATCAATTTTCAAATGCCGAACGTGTAAATGCATTTTTTGCCAAGAATAAATACCCGATTACTTGGTATATGTTGTCCAATGAGGCGCAAAAGAATAGAGCCATTACACGGGCTATTGCAAAAAGAGGGGAGGTTGCCTGTCACGGAGATAATCATCGTGCCTTTACGCGTAGTGATGAGAGAACGCAGCATGAGCGTATTGCACTTTGTCGCAAAACACTACATGCCATTACTGGCAAAGTTGTTACGTCATTTCGACCACCTGAAGAAAAGTATTCTGGTGATACGTTAAATGCTCTGTTGAATAATGATATTACTGACTTTATCGCAGAACGTGCAGCAGATCGCTTTGTGCCTATTACTATGAAGTCTCTGCAATCTGGCAAAGAGCTTATTAGTATTCCGCGCATGGTGAGTGATGATTTTGTACTTTGGGATAGTTTAGATGCTGATCATGCACAATCACAACGTATCACTTCTCAAGAAATAAACTATGTTAAAGCCAT
>JAZGES010000273.1:0-3054 GCA_036478935.1 Thiotrichaceae bacterium | reverse complement strand
TCAGTCGGTGGAGAATGGCGTGATATTGGTAAGTTTATCAAGAAAGCTGAAGAAGCTGCCAAAAGTGGCGATGCTAAAAAGGCAATGAAGTTGGCTAACAAAGCCAAGGCTCAAGCTGAAAATGGTTATAAGCAAGCTATGGCCGAGGCTGATATAAGCGAGTTTCCAGCTTATATGAAATAGAGAGCTACTTTAGCCTTAGATAGGAGGAAGACAAATAACATCTACTCCTTATCACGAACAGGCCAATAGGTAGTTATAAATAAGAGATACTCAGGTTTCAAAACCAAAGCACACTTACCATGAACCGTTTATTTCGGTGCGACTCTCCTCAGTGGTTTGGTTCTGTAAATCTGGTTATCTCTTTTTTATAGCTATCTATTGGCCTTTTTTATTAGATTTTAAAATCACATCATGAGGACATGGTTAGGCTCGTTGGCTTAGCCTACCAGATATTTTCAAGATAGTAAGTTGGTTGTAATAGGTATTCTCATTCCTGTGTTGACAGGAATCCATCTGTCAGAATGGCACCTTGTACAAACATGGATACCTGCCTACGCATGTATGACGGTGTTTTTGGAACGATAAATAGTATGCGATGACTTTTTGTAACAATTCTTGCAATAGAGAACAAGCCTACTGCACTCTAATCCTAAATTTATATTGAAATGAAGGATTTCCCGAACCGCTAGGTGCTAAAAACTGTCCTTGTGTACTCGCACGAAAATGGGTCACACTAGTATCAACACCGTCTGCATCAGCCGATGGCGTGTAGGTATAACTAGTGCCTCCATCATCAGAGAAACTCAACCCATCTGTAGTACTCGCCAAACTTATAAAACTGTAACTCAATCCACTTGAAGGCGAACCATCAATAAACTGAAGTGGCCCTTCTCCCGAGACAATATCATTCACAACCAAAGCCGTATTGGCAGGCACAGCATCTGAAATAACAATGGAGTTATTATCTGCAGCTGAAAGTCCTGAGTTTACAGCTGTTAAGGTATATTCATTTAACGCACCAGGAATAGCCTTAGGGTTTGAAGCCCCATTAACTGGGTCAAATAAAATAGCGGTTACTTTTTGTAAACTAATATTAGGAGCTGCTGTGACCGTCACGGTATCACTAGAGCTACTATTTCCAGAAATATTATCAAAGTTATTTCCTAACACAGAAGCCGTATTATTCACCGATGGAAAAGCTGGCGCAGTAACGTCTACCGTTAAAGTAACAGGGGATGTACTTGCTCCAACTGCAAGACTTCCTGCACTAGTACACGTCACAACTTGCCCCACTGCGCTACACGACCAACCAGAACCACTGCCAGATACAAAGCTTAATCCTGTAGGTAAAGTATCTGTTATAACAAGGGGCCCAGAATCTGTATTGGGGCCATTGTTGGTAACAGTAAGTAAAAAATCACCTGTCTGCCCTACTTTAAAATTACCCGAGTGAGTTTTTGTAATAGACAAATCAGATACAGGCGTATTGGTTACACTAATAATCTCTGAGGACAAAAGCACAAGGTCACCACCACTGCTATAAGTAGTCGTTGCAGAAGTATCCCCTGCTGATAGAAGTGAAGTAATTGAGTAACCATCAAAATCAACGCCGTATGAAGCTGAGTCTGTAGCACTCGTTGAAGGGAGCATTGAAAGGATGGTACTGGTAGAATTAAACTGGTTATTTGCTGGGTTTGACGCATCAGATAAGGTCGTGCCGTTTAGAGACAGCCTTTCTGAAAAACCACCAAATATTGCTGAGTTTCCAGAATCTCCTTCCCAAGAGATATGAGCCAGCTTTCCATTAATAGGAGATGAAGGGATAACAAAATTTGAGGGGGTTAATGTAATGCTTTTCCCTCTGAAAGCTTCAAAGCCTTCAAACAAGTTTACCACTCTAAAGTCTTCTGAAGAATGATCATAAACAATCACTAACGACCAACCAGCTAAAACAGAAGAAGTTGAACAATGTTGAGTTGCGGCATTCACAGATAACTTACTAAAACTATAACTTCCATTAGGGTTGCCTCTCGCATTAACCAACGCGGTTACGTCTGCAACTCCACTGAAAAAATCTAAATCAAGTGTGCTAATTGAGTAGTTTGCGGTATACCTTCTATCACTAGCAGCATTGACATTACTTCCTTCAAATCTAACCTGATAGTCTGCTGAAGTTCGTGTTGAACCACTTTGTGTTGAATAAGATCCAGCCCAGTAAAGGTGCGCGGCGGTGATAGTTGCCCCATTAGGTATACCAGAAATAGTGGCAGTGTTAGTTGTATTTTTGGACATAACGGCACAGGAGTTGCCGGAATTAGATTGTGTACGTCTTGTCGCTTCCGTCCCCACAAAATTGATATTACCTGCGTAGCTATCAAAAAGAGAAACAGCGGTGTCAGCATTGACCTGATTTAAGATCAAGAGAGACAACGCCGTAAGCAGCATTTTTTTTAGGGTATAACGATTCACTCAGTGAGCCTTTGTAGTTTCTTGTTATTTTTTTCCTACAAGCCGCTTACAAAGAAAACAATCATGTTTAATAATTAAACAATTTCTTTTAGTAACAGAGACTTATGATCATTGTCGCCATTAATATCAAGTTCTACAAATAAATACAGACGAATGTAAAGTCCGGGTATATTTTACTCAGGTTCTTAAAAGGTTTACCTCTGATTAAGTTGAGGAAGCTATCACACTGATCAGCCTCGATAAATCTACTCAGTTATTCCATCAACAGACTTCATGCGATTATTAGATGCTTCTAGTAATAGACTTTCAACATTCTTAGCTTTTTCAAGTGCCCTTACCTGCCCAGAAAAAACATTGCTATCACTAATGCTATAAGTATTTTCGGTTAGGCTGTTAGTAGCCTCGGTAGTGTTCTCAGCTTTATCACCGCAGCTACTCAGAACAACAATTGCCGCTCCACAAATGATTAGTGACTTTATTATTTTCATAATTAACTTCTCGTATTTAAACAATTAGGAAAATAAACTACCATAGAATACTTAATATTTATGATGTTCGAGATGAACAGGATATAGAGATATA
>JAZGES010000272.1:0-6892 GCA_036478935.1 Thiotrichaceae bacterium | reverse complement strand
TACTCGATGATTTTGAAGACTCGCGCTTGCCGCTCTGGTCTATAAATCTTGAAATCCCAGTGAAGGATAATACGCTTCAATTATTAGTGATCCCCGATCAAAGTAAAAGTGAAATACCAGAAGCTGGCTCTACCTTTGCCTTTACCTCTCCGCGAATCGTACCTAGCGCTCCGTCACCGGGTACAGGTTTAACGGTTATTCAAAAGTCTGCGGTAAAACCTTCCAGTGGATTTGATAATGCCGATGCTGGGTTGCGTTGGACGGGCTTTAAAAACGGCTGGGATTATAGCCTTAACTACCTCTATCACTATGATGATTTACCAACACTCTATCAGCACAGGCAAGGATCAACCGTTACAATTGATCCCCAATATGAGCGCTCGCATCTAATGGGTGGAACATTTACCAAGTCGTTCAGTGATTATACGTTACGTGGAGAGTTAGGTTACTCGACAGATATGCATTTTTTGTCTACCGATCCAACTGTTGCCAATGGCATTCTGGAAAGTGATGAACTATCGACAGTTATTGGTCTGGACTATTCAGGCATCAGCGACACGTTTATCAGCGGACAACTATTTCAAAGTCGTATCCTAGATAACTCTCAAGGTCTTACTCGACCTAAAAATGATACAAGCCTCACTTTTCTCGCTCGCAGAATGTTTCGCAATGATACCCTGGAAGCAGAGATTCTCTGGTTAGCCAACACCCATGATGGTGACGGACTAATCAGACCCAAACTCAGCTATGACATTAAAGATGATGTAAAAGCGTGGATAGGAGCAGATATTTTCTATGGCGATATAGAGGGGTTGTTTGGGCAGTTTGGCGATAAAGACCGTGTTTTATTAGGTTTAGAAATTGGATTCTAACCAAGACAATAGGATAAAGGAAATACTCATAACAAAGCACTTTAGATTATAACTATCTCGTCTTCATGAATTATTCAGAGACAATTGCATTACAGACTTACCTTTGTAAATGAATCACAAAAGTTTGCGTCTTTTTTACAGTTGCGCCGTCTTTAACTTGTGATGTCACTACTATTTATTCGTAGTGAACGCTAACAAGTTAATGGAGAAATCAAAATGAAACGTTTGCACATACATATTGCTGTCAATGAACTACCAGAGAGCATCAAGTTTTATTCAACCATATTCAATACACCGCCATCCGTTGAACATGAAGATTATGCGAAATGGGACTTAGCTGAGCCAGCCGTCAACTTTGCCATTTCTAACCGTGGTCATAGCAGTGGAATATATCATCTGGGTCTTCAAGTAGATACAGAAGAGGAATTAGCAGAAATAGCTGAACGTCTTGATCATGCAGAAATCACGTCTTCAAAACAAGAAGGATCATCGTGTTGCTATGCCCATTCAAATAAACATTGGGCGCTAGACCCTCAAGGAATTGCCTGGGAATCATTCCATACACTCGGTACTGTTCCTATTTTTGGAGAGGATACTAAAGCTGACTCTGATGATGAGTCATCGGCATGCTGTATCCCTCTAAACTTAAATGAAACAAGTGATAAAGACGCTGCCTGCTGTATTTCAAATGAAGGGGATGCTACGGGGTGTTGCTCATAAAAGCTCTATAATAGGCATTTGGGGATATGAGGTGAACCTGATTACCATTATCTAAGCTAGACTTACACAAATACAAAAATTATTGAAATGCCTAATAAAAAATGTAGGTTGTGAAAAGCGTTAGCATGTGCAACAAGATGTGGCACGTTGCCACGTATTGCACAACCTACTTACCAGGTAGATGATATTTTCAGACTTGCGATGCACTCTTCAGAACGAGTATCTCAGGCACATATTAAACCAAGACAGGTAATATATTGAAAACAACTGAGCACATTTGGCACGAATACAACATAAAATTAGCCCGTTTCATCAGAAGCAAAGTGGCTGAAGAGTGGACGGACGACCTTCTTCAAGATGTCTTCATGAAAATTCATACTCGAATTGATTCACTAAAAGAAGAGACAAAACTAGAAAGCTGGCTCTATCAAATTACCCGTAACACTATCATTGACCACTACCGGTCAAAACGAGCCACAGAAGAACTTCCTGAGTGGTTAGAGCAACCTCAGCCTAAAGAAGAGGAAGCTGCGAGAAAAGAACTATTATTATGCCTAGTCCCCATGATTAACGAATTACCTGAGAAATACCGTTGTGCCGTTAGCCTTTACGAAATAGAAAATAAGACTCAAAAGGAAATAGCAGAACAAGAAGGAATTTCATTATCTGGAGCAAAATCAAGAGTTCAACGTGGAAGAGTATTATTGACAGCAATCATGCTCGACTGCTGTCAATTTGAAACGGGTATTGATAACCACGTTATTTCATATCAGAAGAAGGAGAGTGACTGTAAATTCTGTTGATTTTTCAGAATTTTCCTTCTTCTCTCCAACTATATTATTTCACAGTGATAAAGGCGACAGGTTCACCCCAATCATAGGTTTGAGCAGAGACATCTGCAAACCCTTGTATTCCCGGGTGTGGTCTAACGAAATTATTATCCAACCGCTCTGCATTAAATCCTTCTCCGCCACATTGTGGGCCAGGAATGTTGGCACAAATCTCATCATTGACCTCTGTTCCTGCATCATAGGATTTCAGCCATAACTTTCCTTTTCTCTTGATTGTTCTCGCACGTTTTCCTGAGGTATAAATAAAGCCGTCATTAGTAGGTAATAGCATGGATGCCATATACAGATAATCTCTATACTTACCTGATACTTCTAGCGTAACCGTCTCTCCCGGCAAAACAGGTCCGGGATGTGAGGCAGTATTACAATTATTGTTCTCGAAGCTGTTCGCTAGTGCTGATGTATCACCCCCTTCTGCTAAAGGCTCTAATAGGTCACTGGCAGGTTCGCCTACATGTGCAATGGAAGCTGCGCGTTTTTTACAAAGCGCTACAAGCGGTGGAGTAAAAACAACATTGCTAATGTTAGTAATTTTTACCTTAATGATTCCGTGTTGGTCTGCGGATGCGGCGGATAGGGGGAGTATTAATAAAGCAGCTATAGATAGTGAAGCTGTTGTTAACTTGGTTAACTTGGATTTCTTAGAGGGGGTCATGGTATCTCCTTATGGTTATTTGAACCTGAGAAAAACTCAGGCCAAATATTTTAAGGAGAAGGAGAGGTTACTTCATCACAGGATGATAAAGAATTTATAACGATACTGTAAACAAGAGCCATTACTCACATATTTCAGGCTACCCAATACAAGTAAGCCTGATGTAAATCAGTTACAATTTATCTACATTGGTTTCTAACATAGGCTCTAATCTAGTCGCATTTTGTATCCAACCACCAATAGCCACACTATTGGGTGCCTCGGTAGTTTTACCTACATGGCGATGAATGACTTTAATACTATCCACTAGCTTGTCTGCATTAGACCGAGATAAGCTTTGCACCGTAGCAACACCAGCAAGTTCTAATAACTCAGCTTCCACTGCATCTACATTTTCAACTCTGAGTAAGTCAGCTACACTTGCCCATGAACGGACTACCCAACTCTCTTTGCCAAGGCTCTTAGCCAATAAAGAAATAGCTTCTTTGTTTGATGCTTTTTGTAGTAATCCTGTTGTTGTCTTAATGCCTAGCTTACGCAAGCGTCTATTATCATCATCAGATAAGGCCTCTATCACGTCCACAGGATAGTCATTAGCCGTTGGATCTATTATGGAGTCTGTAGTAGTTGAAGTCGTGCTGTCACTATTTCCAAAACTTGTAGCTGCCGCTACTCCTGCTAGTGCAGCTGTACTCGCAGTTGCTGCTTTAGCAAAGCCACTACTACTGCCTGAATTTAGTTTTGCTTCAGATTCAGTCAACCTATTCGTCATATCGGTTAGGTTGATATGTGCATCATCAAGCTCAGATTGCAAAGATGTAACCTTGTCTTCGTAATCTTCAGCCTGACTTTTCGATAACTCAGCTGATGCTTCTAACTCCGCTAAACGCTGAGTGAAAACTTGTTGTTCTTCTTCAACTTTAGCACTTAAAGAAGTATTCTCTTCTTCTAAGTCATGTGCCTTAAGTGAAAGCTTCTCTTCTTGTTCTTTTGAGCTATCCACTTTGAACTTCATACCTTTTTGAAGCGCATCAAGTTCATTCTCTAAAGACTGTTTTTCAACAACAAAACGTTCTTCCATTTCTTCTCGTTCTACTGCGATAGCACTTAGATTTTTCACTTCACCCGAATAGTAATCACGTTCGTTTTCAGCTCTCGCCAATTTTGTGCGCCATTTATCCTCAAGCTGTTTTATTTTTCTTTTGCCTCCACTGCCTAACAACCAACCGGCTAAACCAGCAACTAACGCAGTTAGAAGTAAACATATCCAAATTTGTGACAGTAAGTAGCTCATAATCCAAGAATCCTTAGTTGAATAGCTTAGTTGAATAAATAGTATATTCAATACATCATTAATTGTTATTTCTACAAAGTGATTAACCGAGAGGGTTACTTATTTCTCTCTACTGTTAATTCTATTCGACGATTTCTTGCACGTCCTTTGTTAGTTTTATTGCTAGCAATAGGCTTGCTTGAACCATGTCCAACCGATACCAGTTTGTTTTCTTTTATACCTTTTCTAGCAAGGTATTTCGCTACCGCTCTTGCGCGCTTTTTACTTAATCTTTTATTTAAGCTGTTACGACCGGTTGAATCAGTATGCCCATGTATTTTAATTTTCATTCCAGGACATTTTTTAGCGGTAGCAACTAATTTGTTAAGTACCTTATAACTAGATTTCTTTAGCACTGAACTAGATGAGTTGAAACGTACCTTTCGACTTCTGAGAATGCTATTAAACTGCTTTTGACATTGTTTTGTCTTAGCGCGAGTAGCTGGCTTTTCTGCCACTGAATCAGAGGGCTCACTAGTACCCTTGGCAACCCCTAAATCCAGTTTGAGGGTATAACTTTCTGGCATTTTATCTTTAAGTTGTTGCTCTACTTGTGAAAGCATTACTTTTGATGAACTTGTCCCCTTTACAGTAATCTCATTGTCAACCAGCACCGCTTCACCAGAGGTTAAAGCACTGAGTTTTTCCATCATTAGTATCGCAACATCCGGCATACCATCTGCCATGGGGATATCCAGTTCTAAAACTCTATCTTTGACATTAGCTTCACCATAGCGTTTAACAGTCGCTTCACGTAATGCCTTATGAGTGTTTGTATCGAGAATACCATCCAGTGTAACTTTTCCTGACTCATCAAGCTTGATACTTAAAGAGTGATTCTTCTGAGAAGCTCCATCTTCGCTAGTACTGCCTGCCACATTAATCTGATTATCAATAAAGTTATAACCATTAACTTGGGCAATTCGTTCTGCGGCTTGTTTGATTTGTGGGGATGGCGCTTCGCCAGTCAATGTGATGTCTCTACCATCAACTTTGACATCTATCGAAGATATACCATTATCAGTGAGTGCCGCCTGTGCTCTTGCGGCGATATCCTTCTGAATAGCAGGAACATGCGTTTTGTATACACAAAAGTACGCTATAGCTGCGATTGCTAATAACGCTAATAATAAAATTAACAGTTTTCTCATTGAATAATCCTGACTCTTTCAACGATGGGGTTCGTCGAAGATGAATCAATCATAGTCTATTTTTTTAAAAATTACAGTTGTTTTTCAGCAAGTAGGGTAATAATTGTTATATTTTACATTAATCTTGGATAGTAAGTACCTATCAACTATTGGTGTGAATAAATTATAAACACAGATACGTGTTATGTTTTACTTAGCTACTACCCACTTAGTTGCTCTTTACTTATAGCAGGGTTAAGAAATCCATCCGCCCAGTCAGGGTCAACCGCATTGGCTGCTTTATCTTGCAAAGGGTAGTCGGAATCATTCCAGCCTTTGATTCCTGTTTTCATTGAGGTTACATTTTGGTAACCCATCTCTTGCATTACTTTTGCAGCGAGTGCACTGCGATTTCCTGATCGGCAAATGACGATAACCTGTTTATTCCGAGCAGTAACTAATGCAGGTATCGTTTCTGCATAATCCCAATCACAGCATGACTCTAAGATTCCTCTTTGAGCTAAGATTGAACCTTCGATATGCAAAGCATCGAATTCATCTTGCTCCCGAATATCAACCAAGACAGCTTGAGAATCTGATTCTAAGATTTCTTCTACATCCCATGGAAATACTTCTTTTATTTGCGGTAGAATTTCTGCAATTAGGTCTTTAAATGTTTTTGCCATGCTTTTATAATTATTCCTTAGTAGTTGCCCAAAAATATTCATTGGTGAAGCTTTAAGAATCGCTAAAGCTCATCTAATCTAGTGAGCACCTGAAGCTACCTGAGAACTGACCCTATGCCCTCCCAACGATGGATACTGACATCCGCCGGCATGACGGCTCTGAGACTGAATTAACCTAACCGAAAAAATATATTTCATACGGTTAATATTGAGACCTTTGCATGAAAGAATGGTGAGAGTAAAAAGAGCGTAATTTTTCAGATTTTGTCAAAAAAGGAGGGGAATAGTTATTCTATTCGCCGAGTTTTTAGACGGAATCTGGGGAATTCAAGCCTTTTTAATCCATCATATCTTTCCTGTAAAGGCCTCACTGTTGACATCATAGCGAGGTAGACACTCGCAAATAAAAACATCATAGGAGAATTTTATGCGATCAGAAATGCTTAACTCAATTTTGAGTGACTTAAACGGTTCTAGTACCGATATTGAAGCCTCAGCCGTCATCTCAACAGATGGACTCATCATGGCATCATTGCTACCAGCAGGAATGGATGAAGATAGAGTTGGTGCAATGAGTGCTGCACTTCTATCGTTAGGTGATCGTACTGCTGAAGAACTTAACCGTGGATCCTTAGAGCAAGTATT